>JAYUDQ010000507.1:0-26500 GCA_043739745.1 Acidimicrobiia bacterium
GACCGCGATGTGCGATCTCGTCGAGGAGGCGATGTCGTCAGGCGCCCTCGGTTTCTCGACGAGCCGTACGACGATGCACCGGGTGCCGGACGGCCGAAACGTTCCCGGCACATGGGCCGAGAAGGAGGAGATGTTCGCCATCGGCGACGTGCTCGGCAAGCTCGGCAAAGGTGTGTTCGAGGGTGCAATGCGCCTGGGGGAGCGGGATGGGGCCGACCTGGCCAAGACTCGGGCCGAAGTGGCCTGGATGGGGGAGGTGAGTCGGCGAACGGGTCGACCGGTGTCGTTCGGCCTGACCCAATCGGACCGTCGACCGACGCTGTACGCCGACATCACGGCGATGTGCCGCGCCGAGAACGAGCGCGGGGCAATGGTGCGGCCACAGACCACAGCCCGCGGCATTGGCATCCTCTTCGGCCTCCACAACCGCACACCCTTCGATCGAGGCCCGGCATGGAAGGCGCTGCGTGCACTGACGCTCGACCAGCGGCTGGCCGTGCTTCGTGACCCCCAGAGGCGGGCAGAACTCGTGGCCGAGGTGAACGCAACCCCTGAGGCGATCGCGGCCGAGAAGATGTGGGTGCTCCCCGCCGGCGACGCTCGCTACGACCTTCGACCGGAAGACACGCTTGCCGCCATCGCGTCCCGTGCCGGCGTCAGCCCGGTCGAGGCCTTCATCGACCACGCGCTCGCCACGAACGGTGCCGGCCTCATCAACTACCCGGCCCTCAACCATCAGATGGCGGCCGTCGAGGAGATGTTGGACGACAAGCTCATCACGCTCGGCCTGGCCGATGCAGGAGCCCACGTCGGCCAGATCATGGACTCGAGCCAGCCGACCTTCTTCCTCAGCTACTGGGTTCGCGAGCGGGCCCGGTGGAAGCTCGAGGAGGCAGTTCGTCGGCTCACCTCGGATACTGCCGATCTGTTCGGCATCAGGGACCGCGGCCGGCTTGTTCCGGGATCGTTCGCGGACGTGAACGTGATCGACCTCGAGAACCTGCGCCTCCCACAGCCGGAATACGTCCACGACTTCCCCAACGGTGCAGGCCGCTACATCCAGAAGGCGAGCGGGTACCGCCACACGTTCGTGAACGGGCGCGCGTTCATGGAGGACGGCGCCCACACGGGCGAGCTGGCGGGGGCCACGATCCGCTCCTGAGAACGGATATGGCATGTGGACTGCCATATCCGCAAGCGCACGGTGAAGGTCCCGCCGTCATGTCTCACCCTCGACACGCATCGCGACCGACGCGTGCACCTCGAGCGTTGGAACAAGGCGCCCCAGGAGGGGTAGACGGTCTGCTTCGTTGAGACGGACGTTCGCCACGGTCGTCGAACCCACTCCGCCTCCGCCGGTGACATCGATGGTGACGTCGCCACCGAAATCTGTACGCGCCCGACCGGCGCTGGCAGCTACGTCCGGAGGCATGCCCACCGCACTGCTGCGCGCAGCTTCGCGGGCTGCATTGGTGACGAGGACCTGATCGCGGAGCAACAGGCTGGCCTCGACCCCGAGCCAGATGAACGCGAAGAGAAGGGGCAGCACGAGCGCGAACTCGACCGTCGCCTGGGCAACCTCAGCGGCGCGGCGCGGTCGGCTGCCCAGGCGTGCGGCCATCAGTTGGCCTTTCCCCTGATGAGGTTGAGGACGTGGTCGAACAGCTGGTTCAGCAGGTCGGTCTTGGTCGCCCATCCAATGAGGAGGGTTGCAACGAGCGCGGCGCCGAGCAGCACGAGGGCGTACTCGACGGATGCCTGGCCCGCCTCTGTGGAAGCGCGAGCGCGATCGCTCGGTCGACCGTTGCGGAGTGGGGTCACCAGCCGGAGAAGACGGAGGAACTGCATGGTTGGTCCTTTCGGAAACGGTTCACCAGCGCACCGCCTGCAGACCGCTGGCCAGGAGCGGCACGACGGTGAGAAGGGCGAAGGCCGGGAGGGTGCAGGTGATCAGGGGGAAGAGCATGGTGATCGGGAGCCGCCGGGCGCGCTGCTCGTCCTGGCGCCGCCGGGTGGCGCGGGCCTCGATGGCCAACGCATCGAGCATGGCTGCGGTCGGTAGTCCGTAGCGCTCACCTGCGAGCAACACCGAGCAGAGGGGACGTGCCGGCTCACCGACCCGGGCAAGCAGCCCCTCGAGGGCACTCGCCGTGCCTCGGCCTTCGCCGATGTCTCGGGCCACCAGTCGGAGATCGGCACCCAGCGGGCCGCTGTATCGGCCACCGACAGCAGTGAACGCAAGTGAGATCGTGCAGCCGCCGTCGAGGGCGAGACGAACGAGATCGATCACTTCCGGGATCGCCCGGGACACCGCTTGGTGTTGACGCGTCAGCGTGTGACGCGCCCGACGTCGAACGAGGAGCCACCACACAACCAGCAGCGCCGGCGACTGCGTCGGCGCGACCAGCAGTCCCGCGGCCGACACGAGTATCGCCAGCCCGACCCGCCGCGAGTCGAGACGTGCCAGTTTCACCGCCATGCCAAGCGGGAGCGCACGCGATCCGATTGCGCATACCACTCGACCGATGAGGACAAGCGGGTCGTTCAGGCGCTCTCGCGCGGCGCGTTCCCCATCCCGAAGGCCGATCGTTCGCCTGGCCGGACCTGCCGACGCCGACCGCGCCACCGAGAGCGCCAGGCACGGCCAGCCGAACGTCGTCAGAGTCTCCGACAGGATCATCGGCGGGCTCCTTGCGCGATGCGCGCCATCCAGAGCGCCGCCACCGTATCGAGCGCTATCCCGACCATCGCGCAGACGATCCCCATCGGTGTGCGGAGAAGGAAATGGGAGGCGCGTGGGTCGCTCAGCACAAGGAATCCGCAGAACACGATCGGCGCGATTGTCATGACGAGAGCGGACAGCCGGGCCTGGAGCGCCTGTGTGGCCAACTCTGCATCCATGGCCTGGCGTTCGCGTAGCGTTGCGGCGACCGCATCGATAGTCCTTGCATGGACTCCGCCCACCGCTGACCCGACAGCGACCGCCGTTGCCAGCAGTTCCGTGCCCGGCGATGCCCGCTCAGTCGCCCATGCAGCACATGCCCGCACCAGGTCGTCGCCCGATCGAAGTCGATCGACGACGTCGGTAGCCGCCATCACGACCGGCACCGGCGAAACCCGGATGGCCTCCACGAAGGCGATCGACGGGGACAGGCCGGCGCGCATGCCCCGCGCCATCTCATCGAGGAGTTGGGGCATCGCAGCCTCGACCGACTGTTCTCGCCGCCACCGGCCCACCCGTTGGCCGAGGCTCGGAAGCGCAATGATGCCGACGCCGACCAGTCCCGCCGGGAGCACGCCTGCGACCACACCGACGACAACAACGGCGGGAAGCGCGAGAGCGAAGCGGCGCTCAACCGAGAGTGCCTGCATTTCGACAAGCCGGGTCCGGGTCGTCGCTGAGTGTTCCCCGGGCATGCGTCGGTGCTGCGCCACCACGGCTCGACGGTGCACGACCCGCGCCTCGTGGAGGAGCACGACGGCCGCCACTGCGCCGAACCCGCAGCAGACGGCGGTTGCGTTCATGCGGGGGCCCCTTGGCGTGTCGCAGTCCAGATCGGCACGCATCGAAGTCCGTCGCCGTCGTGCACCAGACCGGCAATCGCGACTATTCGGCGAGCCGCGGACGGTGTCCGCTCGACGTGAACGAGCAGATCGATGGCGCCGGCGAGAAGTCGCCAGAGCGCCGGCATCGGTAAGTCGTACCCGGCCATGAGCAGCATCACCTCGAGCCGGCGCAGGGCATCGTCAGGACCATTTGCGTGGACGGTCGACAGAGACCCCCGGTGTCCGGTGCTCATCGCCTGGATCATGTCGAGCGCCTCACCGCCACGGACTTCGCCCACGACGATCCGGTCGGGACGCATGCGCAACGCGTTTCGGACGAGGTCCCGCACCGAGACTGCCCCGAGCCCCTCGATGGTTGCCGGACGAGCCTCGAGCCGCACCACGTGGGGCGCCTCGAGTCGGAGCTCGGCGGTGTCCTCGATGGTGATGATCCGTTCCTCGGCACCGATGCCCGAGGCCAGTGCGTTGAGCAGTGTGGTCTTTCCGGATCCCGTCGATCCGCTGACCACTATCGAGCGTCGATCGAGCACCGCTCGCTGCAGCATTCCCACCATTTCTGCGGGACCGAACCCATCGAGCGGTACCGGCGTCGAGGCAAAGCGGCGAATCGTGAGGTACGGACCACCGATGGCCAGCGGGGCGATCACGGCATTCACCCGGGACCCGTCGGGCAGACGGGCATCGACGTAGGGCGCAGTGCGATCGATCCTGAGACCGAGCGGACCGATCACCCGGTCGATGCAGCGTTCGATCATGGCGGCCGATATGCGGCAGGGCATCCGGCACAACTTCCCGGCGCGTTCGACCCAGACTTCATCCGGCCCATTGACCATCACTTCGGTGACCTGACAATCCGCGAGGAGCACGTCCAGCGGACCGAGGCCGACGACCTCGGCGAGGAGGCGGGCAGTGAGCTCCTCCATGAGTTTGGGCGGCAGCAGCGGCGCATCCCGACTGATCAGCTGGTGCAACCGGTCGCTGACTTCGATTCGAGTGATCGCCGCGCTGTCACGATCCGTCCTGCGTTCGCTCAGGAAGCTCGAACGTACGTGTTCCGCCAAACGGTCGACATCGGCCTCGCCCCATGTCGCCGATCGGGCGTCACGCTCAGGCGGCACGGCGGAGCGACCTTTCGAGGCTTCGGGGCAGCCGGGAGTTGAGCAGACCAGCGTCGACTGCTCGGGCAATTGCGGGATCGAAGGCGACCTCGGCCACGACGCTGACACCGAGCGCCGCTTCGACGTCGGCAACACCGAGGGCGCGACCTTCCTCCCGGATCAGCACGACCCCCGTCGGCCTCGGCGCGTGCACGGCCCGTCGGAGCGCGAGGTAGCAGGGTCGGATGACGAGCAGCGACACCCTTGCGACGGCCAGCAAAGCCGAGCGGCCGCTCGTCTCGCCGAACATCGACGAGCCGAGATCGACGACGACCGGACGGCTCTCCCTCGTGAGATGTGCCGCGAGGAGCTCCCAGCGCTCTCGCGAAGGCGGTAGGGACGCCCCGAACCCGGAGGCGAGCACCGAGAGCTCCGGACCAACTCGGACCTCCAAAGCTGCGAGCGCGTCGGTGCCGACGGTCGGGTCAGCACAAAGCCACGACCGAACCCCAGCACCCGACTCGTTTCCCTCGCTCCCGAGCGCGGCCAGCGCGTCGCCGGCCACGTCGACGAGCAATGCACTTCCGGCACGCCGCGACTGCACGACCGCGAGCGCGGCGGCCACGACAGTCGTTCCACTACCGCCTTTGACCGACCAACAGACCGTGACCACAAGAACCCCCTGCGTAGCGATGGCAATCACGTCAGCAGGTGCCGCAGCGCAAGCGTGTGAGGCCAGGAACAGGTGAAGTACGGGGGAAGCGTGCGCTCCAACCGTACCGACCCCTCGCCGCCTTGCCTAGAGGGCCAGCCGCGCTTGGTTCAGACACGGCGGACGGCGTGGCCCTTGCAGGCGGTGATATCACGCGATATCAACAAGGAGGCGTATCATTGACATCTTGATCCGCGAAGTCCCAGACGACGTGGTCGCAGCCATCGACGCCAAGGCGCAACGCGCGGGGTTGTCGCGTGCGGAGTACCTCCGCCGCGCGCTCGCCCGCGAACGCGCCGAACAGTCGGGGGACGTGAGTGCCGAGGACCTGAGACAGTTCGCCAAAGCCTTTCCCGACCTCGATGATCCTGAGATCATGGGTCAAGCCTGGAAATGACCACCTGGCTGATCGACAAGTCAGCACTTGTTCGTCTCGGGCGCAGCACCGAAGCGCCGGAGTGGGCATCGCGGATCCAGCGTGGCCTTGTGCGGATCAGCACCGTGACACGGTTCGAAGTCGGATACTCGGCACGATCGGTCGACGAGCTGCGCTCCAGCAGCCATCGGGCGCCCATCTTGTCGATGCCGACCGAATACCTGACGCCACTCATCGAAGACCGAGCGGTCGCAGTACAGCTGCTACTCGCCGAACGAGGGCTGCATCGTGCGCCGTCAATTCCTGACCTGTTGATCGCGGCGACTGCGGAACTCGCGCGGCTCACCGTTCTCCACGTGGACAAGGATTTTGAACTGATCGCCGAATTGACGGGGCAACCGATCAAACGGTTGTCGCTCGCTCAGTAGCCGTCGCCTCTCGGACGATCAGGGCGAAAGGGCGGGTCGCCGGTCAGGGTGGCGAGCGTTGCCTCGGGGATGCGTTGTCGCTGCCGTAGCGTCAAGACTCGTGGCTGACCCACACTTTGCTGATCCCCCGACTCGCTGCCATCTACGACGATCTCGATCCAGATCGCAGCGACCTCGACCACTACATGTTCATCTTGGAGGAGTTCCAAGCCCGTTCCGTTCTCGACATTGGCTGCGGAACGGGAACGTTCGCATGCCGTCTGGCCAATCTCGGATTTCAGGTCACCGGCGTCGATCCCGCTCAGGCCTCGCTCGACGTCGCCCGCCAAAAGCACGGCAGCGAGCGGGTGAGCTGGATCTGCCGCACCGCCGAGGACCTTCCATCGCTCGCCTGCGACGCGGTGACGAGGACCGGCAACGTCGCACAAGTCTTCCTCCGAGACGAGGACTGGGCCGCCACCCTGGCCGGAGTCAGAGCCGCCCTCCATCCGTCAGGCCATCTCGTGTTCGCGACCCGCGATCCAAGTCGCAGAGGCTGGGAGGATTGGAACACTGACGACACCCGCTCCATCGTCGACATCGCCGGGGTCGGACAGGTGGAGTACTGGGTGGAACTCGTCGACGTTTCGCTTCCGTTCGTCTCGTTCAAATCGACGTACCGCTTCGCCACAGACGGTGCCGTACTGACGTCCGACTCGACGCTGCGGTTTCGAGAAAGGGACGAGCTGTCGGCTTCGCTCAACGACGCCGGCTACTCCGTCTGCGAGGTCAGGGACGCCCCCGATCGACCCGGTCGAGAGTTCGTCTTTATTGCGGGACCCGCCGAGTAGGACCAACGGTTCGAGACCTACCGCAAATCAATGAGGCGATCCGCCACGAGGTGGCCCGGCGTCAACGAGAGCACGCCCTACAGGCATTGCTCGGACGCTTGGACGCGGAGGCCGGAGCGCTCGACACTGAAGAGGACGAGAGGGAGCCGGTTCATGCGCCTGCTCGGTGGAGTGGCGTGAAGCTTGTGTTGGATCAGGCGGCGGTCAGCGCGCTCGCCGAACAACCTTCGGAGGCACAGCGCCAGGTTCGTCGCGCGATGACGGCGGCCTCTCGCCTTCGCCGCGAAGTCACGGTGCCTACGGTGCCTACGGTGCCTACGGTGATCCTCGCTGAGTTGTACCGCGGCTCAGGCCGGAATCAGATGATCGATTCGCTGCTGTCGCGCGAGACAGAAGCCTTGGAGTTGCGCGATTCCGACCGAGTGCTCGCGCGTTTGGTCGGTGGAGTGCTTGCGGCGGCTGGGCCGGGTTCGGAAGACCTTGCGGACGCCCATGTGGTCGCTGCCGCCGTCGAGGCCGGCGGCGGGGTGATCCTCACAGTGGACGTCGACGATCTGACGCGGCTGGCGAATCCCTATCGCACAATCGTCGTGGAGCGTCTTTCGTCGCGCTGACGGCACGGTCGTCACGCCCTCCACCTTGGCGAACGACGCCGCCCGACAGTGCCGCAGCCCCATAGAGGCCAGGCTGGTCGAAGCGCCTCCACGGTCGCTGGAGTGAGCGATTGGTGCGCCTTTCGTCCGAACAACTAGGTCTGCCGCCGCTAGATCCCACCTCGGGAACATGATCACCGAACTCACCCACTCCCGCCGTATGAGCCCAGCGGCGTCACGCTATCGATCTACGCCCATGTGATGCCTGGCGACGACGAGGACGCGGCTCGTCGCGGCACTGCTGGCCGAGACGTAGCAGCAGCGAACAACCGAAGCCTTCGACAACAAACCTGGTGACCTTCGCCAGAAGGGCGCCAGGCGTGTGACGTGCTCGGTTTCTTGCGTTTCGACGTCGTTCCCGCCATAGGCGGAGGGGTCCCTTACGCGCTTCGCCCGTCGCTGGCGACGGCGCGGTCTGATGTCCGCCGGTTGGGTAGAGCGGTGACCCGGTTGGCGTAGGGGATGAGGGCTCGGGGGGCGTTGATGGCGACCGCGCCGATGAGACGGCCGGCGGTGTTCGTGTAGGTGGCGACGAGTTGTCTCCTGGCGATGGAGCCTTCGGTGATTGTGATTGTGGTCCCGAGTCGGGGCATGCCGATCGATTGGACTTTGGTGCCGTGTTGTTCGGACCAAAAGCGGGGGATGGGGGTAAAGGACTGCGCGGTTTCGATGCCCTCGAGGAGGGCGTCGGCGGCGTGGCGGGCTTGTTCGACGGCGTTGATCCAGTGTTCGACTCGGCGGGGGGTGTCGTCGAATGCGAGGTTGGGCCAGCGCGCGACGTCTCCCGCAGCCACGACGTCGGGTAGACCAGCGACGTGACAGGTTGGTCCGCAGAGGACGCCGTCGGTGAGGTCGAGGCCAAAGCCGGTGAGCCCTTCGACGCGTGGCGCGGTGCCGACACCGATGAGGACGATGTCCGCATGGATAACGGTCTGGTTGGTGAGGGTGATGGCCATGTCGTCGCGAACTAGGTCGTGTTCGAGGGTGGCGACTCCGTGTCCGGTGCGGACGTCGACGCCGTGCTCACGGTGGATGTCGGTCATGATTTGGCCGAGCTCGTGGCCGATGGCGTGGCTGAGGAGCGTGGTGGAGACGTCGATCATGGTGACCCGCACGCAACGTTTGACGGCAGACGTGGCCACTTCGCAGCCGATAAACCCGCCACCGATGATGGCGATGCTGCGGGCGGTTGCGAGCGCGGTATCAAGTCGTCGGCAGTCGTCGAGGGTGCGGAGCACGAACACCCGGTCGGGGAACCGCTCGGCGCCGGGGATGGTCCTCGGGGTGACGCCGGTGGCGATGACGAGGCCACCGACCTTTTCGGTGGTGCCGTCCGCGAGCGAGACGCGTCGGTCGGGAGTCAGGCCCGTGACGCGGGTTCCGAGACGCCACGAGATGTCGGTGAGGCTGGTCGCGGTTTGGAACCGGAGTTGCTCGGGGTGCATCTCACCGGCGAGGAGTTGCTTGGAGAGCGGCGTGCGGTTGTACGGGCCGCATGGTTCGTCGCCGTAGACCACGATGGGGCGTTCGTACCCGCGTTCGCGGAGGCGTTCAGCGCAGCGCAGCGCCGCGAGCCCGGCACCGATGATCGTGATGTTTGCGAAGTCGTTCATTTCGGCTCACCCGAGTTGTCAGACTTTCCGCCCGTACGCGGTGAACTGGGTTGGATGGTTATGGTTTCTGCCGGTTCGATCTGGATGGCTTGCATCGGGCAGAGTCGGGCGGCGTTCCATACCTTGTCGTAGAGATGGGGCGCGGGTTTGGCCTTGTAGCGGAGTCGCCCGTCGACGGACAGGTCGAACACCTCGGGTGCTTCCTGCGCGCAGATGGCGTACAGGTGACAGTGGTTGTTATCGACGCTCACCGTCACTCGGAACGTGTTGGCTGTCTTTTCCGCTGTTCCGGACGGTCTCGACTCGCTGGTCATGGTCATGGCTCGACGTGGGAGATGCGGGCTTTGGACGCGAATGGGAGATGCGGAATGGCTCGCAGCACGCTGAAAACGATCAGTGCGAGCGTTGACGCCGCGAGGACGAGCGTGATCGGTCCACCGCCGCGTGCCTCGGATGAGGTGGCGAAGACGTGGATGAGCGAGAGAGCGAAGACGGGGTAGGCGATGAAGTGCACCAGGTGCCATCGCCGGTAGGTGAGCTTGCGTTGGAACCAGACCGACACGGCCACCGCAAGCGCGAGCTCAAACGCGACGATGCCGATAGCAACCTCGGCTTCACCAGCGAAGGGGACGAAGGCATCGACGATCGAGAACTGCTGCTGGGTTTGGAAGATGTAAGTGATTGCATGGAAGAGCGTGAACGCAAGCGTCGTGATGGCAAGGGTCATGTGGCCGCCGTAGACGGTCGTGCGGCGAATGAACTTCATTGCCCACCCGGTCGTGGTCACGATCCCCCACACGAGCGTGAGCCACATCAGCCCGTAGGAGACGTACCCCGCCAGTGCGGCGACCTTGCGCACGGATGCGTCGGGCCCGGTGCCCTCCTGCGCCCGGATCGCAGCTGCGGCGACCATGCGAATGTTTGAGCGTGTGGGTAGTTCGCTGTGGAGCGCCAGGTTCAGCACGGTGAAGCTCATCAAGTTCCTTTCGACCAACTACGATCTCTGCTTGTCAACCAGAGGTTAACTCTGATTGACAGCAATAGTTTGTGATGGTGAGAGGACGGTGAGAACGAATGGGACAACGTGTCGGAGCCCGGGAGGGACGCCGCGCCGCGGGTCAGCTCGAACGAGAGGTGATCGCTGCCCTATGGGCGTCGTCGGAACCGTTGAGTCCCGCTCTGGTGCTTGAAGCCATCGGCTCTGACGTGGCATACGTTACGGTGCTTTCGACGCTGATCCGGCTACATGAGCGGGGCGTAGTCGAGCGGGACAAACACGGCCGGGCGCACGTCTACCGGCCTGTGCGAAGCCGAGCTGAGACCGCAGCGACTGACATGCGAGCCATGCTCGACGGAGGCGGCGACCATGAGCAGGTCCTGACCCGGTTCCTCGACATGCTGCCTGCTGCTGACCGCAACACACTGCGGTCGCTCATGCGGCGACGAAAAGGTATGACCGGATGATCGTCACGGTGTACCTGCCGCTGCTCGCGGCGGTCGTGATCGGCCGATGCCTTCGCACCGGGACGTTCCTGCCCCGTCATTCCGGTTTGCAGACCTGGACGATCAGCCTCGGATGTTTCAGCATCGCGATCCTGTCGACCTGGTCGCTTGTCTTGTTGGCTACGGCGCGGATCGACCGCATCGCTTTCATCACCGAACGGGCCCATCTCGAAGGCGGACTGCTCCGACGCGCCGACCACGTACCCCTCGGCGTTGCCCTAACAGCGAGCGTATTGCTGGCCGCCCGGGCTCGACGAGTCGCTGCTTCCTTTCGCCGTGCTCGCCGGGCGCGGGTGGCTGCGGACCGGTTCCGGGCGAAGCATCCCGGCCCGCTGATCGTCGTCGCCGACGACGAGCCGGTGGCGTTCGCGTTGGCCGGTCGTCGCGGCCAACTTGGGGTTGTGGTGGTGAGTACGGCACTGCTGGCAGGCGTTCCGATCGAGGAGCGACGAGCCGTTCTCGCCCACGAGAACGCCCATCTGCAACTTCGCCACCACGCCCATCGAGGCGCAGTGAATCTCGCCGTCGCGCTCGAACCGTTTCTCCAACCGGCCGCCGCAGCTTCGGCCCGGGCGATCGAACGCTGCGCCGACGACCACGCCAGCAACGACGCATCGCAACGCCGCACCGCAGCCGACGCCATCGCCACATTCATCCGACTCGCGACCCCGTCGACCAGTGCCACACTGCCCGCCGCGCAGCTTCTCGGCGGTCTCGCCTACGCCGACAACGACGCCGAGCACCGCATCGACGCACTCCTCGAACCGCCACCACCACACCGGATCCTCGACACCGCACCCATGCTGACGGCGTTCATCGCGACACTCTTCGCGACAGGTGACGCAACCCAACAGTTAGCCCATCTGATCCACGCTGCGCTCCGGTGACCGGACCTGCAACCGAAGACGCCCCTCCATCCCGGCCGGCGTGGCTGAGCCACAACCTCAAGACCCTATCGGTGGTAAGCCTGCTCCAAGACAGCGCGTCGGAACTGCTCTATCCGATCCTGCCGCTGTACCTCACCGCCGTGCTCGGCGCACCGGTCGCCGTGGTCGCCATCATCGAAGGCGTCGCCGACGGGATCGCCGCGCTCACCAAGATCGCCTCGGGACGCCTCGCTGACCGGTGGCGTCGCCGACCGCTCGTCGCCGGCGGCTACGCAGCCGCGGCGGCCGGCAAAGTCCTCATCGCGCTCGCCACCACGTGGCCGATCGTGCTCGTCGCTCGAGCCCTGGACCGACTCGGCAAAGGCATCCGCGGCGCACCACGTGACGCGCTCATTGCCGATGACGTCCCCAGTGAACATCTCGGACGGGCGTTCGGATTCCACCGGTCTATGGATACCCTCGGCGCCGTGATCGGCCCCCTTACCGGTCTCGGCCTGTTTGAACTGTTCCACCACCGCTACCGGCCGGTGTTCCTCGTCGCGGTCGCGCCCGCCGTGGCCAGCGCCGTCGCCGTGTTCTTCGTTCACGAACGGCCCCGCCCCGTACTCGAACGATCCGATCCGGGCCCGGGTCCCGGAGTGCGGCTTCCGTTCGTCTACTGGCAACCGTTCACAATTCTGACTCTGTTCTCGCTGATCAACTTCTCCGACGCCCTGCTCATCGTGCGGGCCCGTCACCTCGGACTCAGTGTCACATCCGTCATCGCCGCCTACGCGCTCTACAACCTCACGTACTCCATCGCCAGCTACCCCGCCGGTGTTCTCGCCGACCGCGCCTCGAAGCAGACGATCATCGCCACCGGATTCGCCGTGTTCGGTATCTCCTACGCCGCGCTCGGACTCGTCACCCAGGCGGTCTGGGTATGGCCAATCTTCGCCCTCTACGGCCTCTACACCGCCCTCACCGACGGCGTCGCCAAAGCCTGGATCACGACCACCGTCACCCGCGAAGTCCGCGGCCGCGCCCTCGGACTCCAAGCGGGAGCCGCCGGAATCGGCGCCATGCTCGCCGGCGCATGGGCCGGACTCAGCTGGGACGGCACCGGACAAGCGCCACTACTCATGGCCGGAACCGTCGCACTTATCCTCGCCATCATCACCCTCGCTGGTGTCGGACACGCACCAAGCGACCCAAACCGCGCATGAAGCGACCAGGTCGGTGGCCCGGCTGGCGGCCAACTTTTCAATCTCCTCGTCCGGTGCGTCGAAGACCGACAGATGCATGTCGCCGACTGGCTCAACTCGGAGTCGCTTCGCGCGGCGTGGTACGTGTTGGCGATCGTGGCCTGCATATCGGCGGGGCAGTGGGAGCTTCGGATAGCTGAAGCGCCGCTTGTGCGCGTCTGGCCGCGGTTCTGGTTCGTGGCAGCCGCGGTGTTGACGACGTTGCTCGTCGGGCGACTGACAGGGATCGGATCACGCGCATACGAGAGTTGCGCTGGGCCATCCGCTCGGCGGTCGTGGCTGCGACGGTTGCCATTCCGTTTCCCGCTTCGGCCCAACTCGGCGTAGCGACGACACGGAGATCGGTCTGACGGCACGCAAATTCACGCCAGCCAAGGTCACGGTGGCGACAGGGGACAAGGTCGCCTTCGTGTGGAAGGCGAAGATCGCCCACAACGTCGTGGTCGATTCGAAACACAAGAGTCCGACCCAAACCGGCGGAGTGTCGACAACCTCGTTCGACAAAGCCGGCGTCTCACCTACAAGTGCACCCTCCACCCATGGATGAAGGGCGAAATTACCGTCAAGTAGCACCCGCCGGTCCGACACCGCTGCGATCCGGCACGCGCTGTTCCGAGCCTCGGATCGCCAGCGCCGAGGGAACCGGCGCCGCATTCGTGGCGCGGCCGTCGTCCGGCAGTTCTCGAACTGTTCGTGTAACCGATCGAGCACCGCGCCCCCTCCCATTCTCGCTTGTCGGCCCGCGAGGTCGGTCCGCGAAATGTCGGTGCAGGAAAATCTGTCAAGGAAATTGTGGTGCAGGGGAATTCCGTGACCAGTCGGTGACCACCACCTGATCAGAGCCATCAAAAGTAGGCGCTGACCAGGAATTATTCGGCGGAGGTGGACGGGAATCGAACCCGCCGGACGGGGATCGCCCGTCCCACCCGCTTTGAAGGCGGGGGAGCCCACCAGGTACCCGGACACCTCCAGGCGCCACGCTACGACATCGCAACCGGACGCAACGAACCAAGGCCGGACGCGACGAAGCCGCCCCGAAGGGCGGCCCCGTCGAAAGGCTACGAATCGAAATCGGTCAGACGGCGAGCAGGTCGCGAGCGCCCGTGTCGGACGAGGGATGCCGGAGTTTGGACATGGCACGAGCCTCGATCTGGCGGATGCGCTCACGGGTGAGGTTGAAGTGTTCCCCGACCTCTTCCAGCGTGCGCGGCTCGCCGCGGTCGAGGCCGAAGCGCAGGCGCAGGATCTCACGCTCACGCTCGTCGAGAGGACCGAGCAGCTTGGCGATCTCTTCGGGAAGCAGTGACGTGGCCGCCATCTCAAAGGGCGACTCGGCCGAGCGATCCTCGACGACGTCGCCGAGCTCGGCATCGCCGTCTTCGCGCAACGGCTCGGAGAGTGACAGCGGCTCGGCCGCGAAGCGCAGTGCCTCGGTGACCTTGTCCTCCGGCATCTCGACCTCGGCCGAGAGCTCGGAGAGCGTTGCTGGCCGACCGAGCTTGAGCTCAAGCCGGGCACGTGCCTTCTGCAGCCTGGCCAGCGTGTCCCCCGCGTGCACCGGCAGCCGGATGGTACGGCCGGTGTTGGCGATGCCACGGGTGATGGCCTGGCGGATCCACCAGGTGGCGTAGGTCGAGAACTTGAAGCCTTTGCGCCAGTCGAACTTCTCGACGGCATGCATCAACCCGAGGTTTCCCTCCTGGATGAGGTCGAGCAACGGCAAACCCGACGCCTGGTACTTCTTCGCGATCGAGACCACGAGGCGCAGGTTCGACTGCACGAACGTGCGCTCGGCGTCGGTGCCGTTCTTGAACAGCTTGCGCAGATCGCGCTTGCGAGCCGCCGTGACGTCTTTCCCGCCGGCCTCCAGCTGCAGGCCGGCCTTCTTACCTTCCTCGATGGCTTGCGCCAGACGAACCTCGTCGTCCTTGGTGAGAAGGGGATATTGACCGATGTCGGTCAGGTAGAGGCGGACGAGATCTTCTTCATCGCGCTCTACGCGTTCTTTTGCCACAGTGCTTCCTTTGCCGTCAGGGGTAGAACGATCCGGGCCACAAATTGGGACCGGGGAAGACGACAGATGTTGACAGGTCGTCGGGTTGACGGCTATCGCTTCTTTTCCGGTGGGTACGAAGTTTACCGGCTCGGCGGGAGTCCGAGAACCAGAAAGCGGCAGTTGTCAAATAGTGCAGGGCGTGCAACCCTTCGACATCACGAACAATTCCCTTGAACCCATCCCGGCGCGCGCGGTCGAGGTCGAGCAACCCGAGGTCGAGCAACCCGAGGTCGAGCTGACGATCGTGACCATGACGTTCGACGCGTCGGACCAGGCCGCGCTGGCTGCGGTCCTCGCCAACTACGTCGTGACGAGCCGGGGCGAACCCGGTTGTCGAAACATCGATCTCTGCGTGGGCGTCCAGCAGGGCAGCCGTTTCGTGGTCATCGAGAAGTGGGAGAGCCCGGCCCATCAGCAGGCCCATTTCGACGGTGCCGCGATGGTGACGATGGCTCGATCGTGCAACGGCCTGCTCGTCGCTGCGCCCTCCATCGAGCTTCTCGAGGGGATCAGCGCCCACGACCTGAACTGAGAACCGTGGCCGGGGTCAGGCCGCCGCGGCTTTCGTCCGGACGCAGATGGCCTGGACATCAGCCCACGTCATAGATGTTGCGCTCCAGAGCTCCTCGAACGCAGAGTCGGCGAGGTCACTGAAGCCGTGTCTGTTCCGAAATGCGTAGAGCCGGCGTTGGCGCTGCACCGGAAAGCCCACCGTCGACGATCGGCCGACGGCGTGGACGTCCCACGCAACGGTCTCCGCAAGCGTGAGCTTGTCGTCAGGCGGTGCTTCGGCGAAGCCGCCGAACTGGCGGTCGTGCACCCGGTAGAGCACCTTGCTGAGCGAGCTGAGCGTGTTGTCCTCCGAGAGTCGGCGTGGCGCCTTCGGGTCCTCCAGCGCGCCCCCCTCGCAGGCAATCGTGATCGGCGTCAGCGAGGACACGCTCACGCGTCCGAGCGGCGAAGCCTCGATCACGTCGACCACGATCTCGACCTCGTCGCCGAAGCCGATGGCATCGGCGACGCGCCCTGCGATCTCGGCGATTTCCGCGTTGTCATAGTGCACGAGGCTGAATGTCGCCGGAGTGACACTGATGATGGCCATGGCCCTACCGCTGGCCGAGGTCGTAGGGGTCGCCGATCGTGCCGGGGCCGCAGATGCCGCCGGCCTCGACGAGCATCGTCTCCAGCTCGCTCTGACGAGCCGCAGCGCGTTGCACGTCGGCCCCGGTCGTGAGCATCGACTGCAACAGCATCTCGCCATCACGCCAGTCCTCGAACTCGTCGTCGAGCGCGAACTTCAGGCTGCGCATCGTTGGGGCATCCGTGATGCTCGACGTGTTGTTCAAGTGGTACGTATACGCCGAGATCAGGTGAGGGATGAGCACGCGGTACACACCGACCAGCTTCTCGATCGTCTGATCCGCGGCCGTTGGCTGACTCACCGCCTCCATGAACGCGGCGACGCCCTCGTTGCCCGGCTGGGTGAGCCGCTCCGGGTTCATCTCCCGAAGTTCGGGGAGGCGTTTGTGCCAGAGCTCAGCGTGCCAGGCGTGCTTGTAGCAGTGCGTTCCGAGGCGCAACTTCACGTCGAGCTCCGGCACGGTCGCGACCCATCCGCCGAGGGCCTCGAAGAGGCGCATCTCGATCCACTTGTAGTTGCCGACGCGCCGCGCCGACTCCTCGACGGTGAACGAACCCGGGAGCTCGCGGCGGTCCCACGGCGTGAAGGCCGCGCGGGGCTTCTTCGGATCGGACATTTCCTGACTCCTTCGAATGGTCGTTGCCGCGAGCACCGCGGTCACGCTCGTTTCCGAGCGACTGCTCGGAATCTAGAAGCAATCGTGCCGCACGTCACAAGCTGGCGCGACGGGCGCTTCCAAATGTCGCTCGCGACGGCGTTCACTCCTCAGACGGCTCGTACGCGCGCAGAAGGATCTCGCGGAGCGGCCGGCCGTTCAGTTCGATGTCGAAGGCCCCGAGCCGGGTAAGCACGGCAGCGGGGTCGTCACGCAACCCCGCCACTGGCATCCGAGCCGTTCCGCCCTCGCGGCCGTCACCGAGGCGACCGCCCGGCCGCAACGGCCACCACGGCGCGATCTCGTCACCCCCGCCCGATGCTGCGGCCGCACCGAACAGGCCAACAACATCTTCACGGGTGCGTCCGTGCCACTGCAGCAGGAGCCAAGGATCGGAGTCGAGTTTGTCAGCGAACACGTAGAGCACGGCGGCCTGGTGCTTGCAGGGGTCACCCCAGTCAGGGCAGCTGCAGGTGGCCCGCATCTCCCGCCACTGCGAAGGGAATAGTGCGGCGCCAGAGTCGGTGAACACTGCCTCGAGGTCGGTCGGCACCTCCCCGGCGAGGAGACGTGCGGCGTACCCGACCCGTGTTCGCAACGCATCCTCGATCTTGCGCCACTGGGTCGCAGTCGGTGCGGGCAGCCGCACCGTCACCGCGTAGGGGACCTGCCGCGATCCCTGCACCTGAGCGATGAGCAGACCTCCTGTCACATCAAGTGACAGGACCTGGCCCTTGCGCGCATACGTCCTTCCGCGCGTCATACGGCCGCCGAGTCCGTAGGACTCGAGCGCGTCGACGAAGCGCTTCGACCACCACGACTCGGCCATTGCGCCACGCGCTTTCGACGACGCGATACCGCCTTCGACGGGGAGTGGCTTCGACGCGGTGAACGTGCGCCACGGATCGTCCCACCGACTCGACCCGCGGCGGGGAGGCTCCGGCGGAGCGGGCGGTCTGGGGTTCCGGCGCGCCGCCATCACTCTGCCTCCGCGAATGCGCCGCCGCGCAAGGAGATCACGTCGCGAAGGTCGTCCGTCGACAGGTCGGTGAGCCACGCCTCGCCGGTACCGACCACGGCCTGCGCCAGGGCCCGCTTCGACGTGATGAGCTCGTCGATGCGCTCCTCGATGGTCCCGGTCGACACCAGTTTGTGCACCAGGACAGTGCGGCGTTGACCGATCCGGTAGGCACGATCGGTGGCCTGGTCCTCGACCGCGGGGTTCCACCACCGGTCGAGATGGATCACGTGCGACGCTGCCGTGAGGTTGAGTCCGGTGCCGCCCGCCTTGAGCGAGAGCAGGAACACGGCGGGACCGCCGCTCGCACCGAACTGCTCCACCATCTCGTCGCGGCGCTTCCGGGGAACGCCGCCGTGTAGCCACAGCGGCGCCTCGCCATAGCGGGCCGTGAGGTGTGGCACCAGTAGATCGCCCCACTCGCTGTACTGCGTGAAGCACAACACCTTGTCGCCTGCCTCCACGATCTCGTCGAGCAGTTCCTCCACGCGATTGAGCTTCCCGGAGCGACCGCTCAGACGTGACCCGTCACGGGCGAAGTGCGCCGGATGGTTGCACACCTGCTTGAGCTTCATGATCCCAGCGAGCACGAGACCGCGTCGTTCGATGCCGTCGGCATTCGCCGCCTTCTCGATGAGATCGTCGACGACCGCCTGGTAGAGGGTCGCCTGCTCGCGCGTGAGCGGGCAGTGCTCGGTCTGCTCGATCTTGTCCGGCAGGTCGTCGATGATCGAACGGTCGGTCTTCACCCGACGCAGGACGAACGGACCCGTGATCCGCTTCAACCGATCGGCAGCGACTGCGTCGTGCTCGACCTCGATGGGCACGGCGAAGCGGCGCTTGAACTCCGCCGCCGTGCCGAGCAGGCCCGGGTTGAGGACGTGCATCAACGACCACAGCTCGCTCAACCGGTTCTCGACGGGAGTGCCGGTGAGCGCCACTCGACGACCGGCTTCGATACGCCGTATCGCCCGGGTCTGCGCCGTTCCCGGGTTCTTCACCTGCTGCGCCTCGTCCATCACAAGTCGGCCCCATGGTGCCTGCGTGAGGAGGTCGACATCCCGTGCGACGAGCGAATACGTGGTCAGCACGACATCGGCTTCCGCTCGTTCTGCCAATGGCTGTTCATCTGCGCGCACACGATCGGCACCGTGGTGCACCTTCACCCGCAGCGTGGGTGAGAACCGGGCCAGCTCGCGCTGCCAATTCCCCAGGACGGAGACCGGGCAGACCACCAGCGTCGGCCCGTCCGCCGGCTCGGCAAGGATGGCGGCGATCATCTGGGCCGTCTTTCCGAGGCCCATGTCGTCGGCCAAGCAGGCGCCGAGCCCGAGCCCGCCAAGGAAGCGCAGCCATCCGGCCCCACGCTGCTGATACGGACGAAGGGTTCCCTCGAACCCATCGACATCCTCGACGGGCGCGACCGTGGCGTGCAGCACGCCATCGAGTAGCTCGCCAAGCCACCCGTCGGCGATGACGTCCACCTCGGAACCATCCACCTCCGACACCCCCGCTGGCAGCGCAACGCCCTCGAGCCCCATGGCCGTCCGAACCAATGCAGCCGCCGTTGCCTCACCGCTGGTCCCCGCTGCAGCAACGATCGCGGCGAGCTCGGCCGGATCGAGCTCGACCCACTGGCCACGCACCTTCACCATCGTCTGCTTCGCCGCTGCCGCCCGCTGGAGCTCTCGCAGATCGGCCTTCGTGAGCCGGCGATCGCCGAGCGCGGCCTCCCACGTGAACGACACAAGCGTGTCGAGGCCGAGGCCCGCCGGCTTGGCGACGTCCGGACCCTTCGCGGTGCGGGTACTGGCCTTCGCCCGCAGCCGGAGGCGCCGCCGGGCCGACCACCAGGCTGGCAGCGCTACGCCGATGCCGGCATCATTGAGCGCGCCGACGCGATCACGGACGAACGCGACGAGGGCGACACCGGGTAGGTCGATGTCCGATGGCGCCGCCGAATCGAGCAGTCCAGCAAGCTCCGGGGCGATGCGGGCGACGCGGCCCAACCCCAGGAGGTAGTCGGCGATCGCCGCCGGCGGGAACGCCTCGCCGCTCCAGACATCGGCAGCCGGGACGGTCAACGTCGGCTCGTCGGGATCTTGTGCCAGCAACTCGACGCGCCAGTCGCCTCCGTCGCGCCACGGCTCACAGACCCGAAGCACGACGCGCACCCGTGACTGGACGGCTGCACCCGACCGCACCCAGTCCTGCACAGATGTGGCGAAGGCCGCAACCTTCGCCGGGTCGAGCGAACGCGGGAGGGCGGGATCACCTGCGGTGAGCGAGCAGAGCCACGCCTCCGGGATGGTCCGCCTGCCCGCCTTGCGCCCGAGGAGATCAGCGCGGAGGCGGGTCCGCACGACACGGTCGACCGCAGTCGCCAGCGCGTCGGCGACCGCCCGATGGCTGGTCTCCGTGGAGCCGGGCAGAAGGGCTCGGACAAGGTCCCGATCGCCGGCCGTCGGCAGCGGCCACCACCAGGAGCGGGCGATGCCTCCGACCACCGTCAGCGATGGGACGTAGCGACCGCTGTCGACGAAATACGTGGCCAGTGCCACAATCCGATCCGCTGTGGCGTGGTCGAGCACGATCACGTCGGACGCCGTGGCTGCGGTGCCTCGCCCTGACGGAGCGGGCCGCTTCGGACGCGTTGCGGCAGGCACGGGTGCACGGTATCGCCCGTGCGACGACCATCACGTCGTCGCTCCTCACCCCGAAAGTGTCACACCCCCTCCATATCGTTCACGAAGCGTCCACGGCGCCGCTCTTCCCCCGATGTTCGACCCCGCTCAAATTCTCTCGAGGAGGTCCGGTCATGCCCGGAAGAGCCCTGAAGTCCGTTCCGCCCATCAACGCATCCCCAACCGATGATCCCTTCGATCCCTTCGATCCTTTGGGTAACGACCGCCGCGGCCTCGCATGCGGAGACTGGTGTGCGCCGCTGCACCTTCTCGATGCGGTGGTCCGAGGCAAGCCGTACGTTGGCTGGTTCGACCCCGTCGATTTCATGCTGATGGATCAGGAGGAGCGGGCCGGCCGGACGATCAACCTGTACAAGCATCGCCGAACTCGCCACTACCTCCATCTGGACAACCTCGGAAAGCCCTACGGCACCCCACCGCGGCCGCGCGATTCGAAGGTGTTCGTCCCATACGGTCCGATCAAAGCGCTCGCCGCCTTGGACGCGGTCGGGCTCTGGGAGCTGCCCTGGATGAAGCCGGAGCTCGAGTCCGAGCGGCGCGGCTTCTCGTGGGAGAACCGGGCAAAGCATCCCGTCGTGAAGGCGGCGCTGAAACGCATGACACCCCCGCAGCAACGTTCGGCGCTGCGCTGAACTGCAGCCTTGGCTCATCCGTGCGATCAGTGTGCGACGTCTGCAGCGAGGACAGCAGCCTCGCCGGACGGCACCGCCCGCCCCCGCTCCACCACGAGGATGCCCACGAAGATGCAACCCGCGCCGACGATCCCGCGGGCGCCGAGGGCGTTTCCGAGCAGGGCACTGAAGATCGCCGCGAACACGGGTTCGAGGATGAGCAGCAGCGACGCCCGGGTCGGCTCGATGTGCGCCTGCGCCCACGTCTGCAGCACAAACGCGGCAGCCGACGCGGCGATGCCAAGGTAGGCGGCGGCGATCCATGCACTCAGCGGGAACCGATAGCCGCCGCTCAGCAACCCGGGCACGAAGCACAAGGCGCCGACCGTGGCGAGTTGCACGACGTTGAGCCAGAACACGTCCTGCTTCCCTGCAAACCGGTCCAGAACGATGATGTGCGACGCGAAACCAAGCGCGCAGAGCAACGTGAGCAGCTCGCCGCGGCCCACCCCGACCCTCCCGCCGGCATTGCTCAGGACAAACAGCCCGATGGCGGCCAAGGCAACGCCCACGATCGCCGTTCGAGTCGGCCATGTGCGAGTCAGCACCGCGTGGATGAGCGGTACGAACACGACGAGCATGTAGGTGATGAAGGCCGATGTCGACTCATCGGTGTACTGCAGGCCGATGGTCTGGGCGACGTAGCCGACCGACAACGCGAGGCCAGCCAGGACCCCGGCCCGCACGACGCCCGCGCCGCGTGGCCGGCGCGCCGCGAACGGGGTGAGCACGAGCGCGCCCAAGAGGAAACGCACCGCAATGAACGGCATCGGCGCAACGTCTTCGGTGGCCCGCTTCACCGTCGTGAAAGTGGTTCCGAAGATGAACGCCGCGCCGACCAGGGCGAGGATTGCCAGTCGTCGCTCGCGGGCGACCGTGCGCGTCATTGCGCGGGGTGGACGTGCGGCGTCACGCCGGTCGGCGGCTCGGGACGCCCGCGATCCCCGCCGGCGGCTGCGCAGGGGCGGGGCAGCAGTCGGCCCGGCACATGTCGGGGTTCGGGCCGCGACCACCGAGGCCAAGGCGCACCGGCGCACGGCCCGCCTCCGCGTCGATCCGCTCGATAATCAGCGCGCGTATCATCTCGACGAACCGGGGATCCGTTCCGACCGTGGCCGCGCGCGTGATCGGGAGACCGAGTCCGACGGCGCGCTCCGCGGCTTGGGTGTCCAGGTCGTAGACGACCTCCATGTGGTCGCTTATGAACCCGACCGGTACGAGCACGACACCGGTTGCGCCCTCACCGGCGAGCCGTTCGAGATGGTCACCGACATCCGGTTCGAGCCATGGCTGACCCGGCGCGCCGCTGCGGCTCTGGAACACGAGCTCGGCCGGGAACGTCCGACCGGTGCGGGCGGACACCCGCTCGGTGACCAGCCGCTGCGCCTCGCCGAGCTGCGCGACGTAGTCGCTCGTCGCGGCCATCGACATCGGGATGCTGTGCGCGGTGAAGGCGAGGTGCGAAACGGCGTTACCGGTCGCTTCAAGCTGCCGCAACGCGGCAAGGACGTTGTCGACCATCGGCTCGATGAACCCGGGATGGTCGTAGAACACGCGCACCTTGTCGACGACCGGTGCGCCCTCGCCAACCGCGAGGCGCGCCCGCTCGATGTCCTGGCGGTACTGACGGCACCCCGAATAGGAGCTGAACGCGCTCGTCACGAACGCAAGCGCGCGCTGCACACCGTCGTCGCGCATCGTGCGGATCGCGTCCTCCACCATCGGCGACCAGTTGCGGTTGCCCCAATAGACAGGGAGTAGCGGACCATCGGCCGCGAGCGCCGACTCCAGCGCGGCGATCAGCGCCCGGTTCTGGCCGTTGATCGGGCTTACCCCGCCGTACAGGTCGTAGTGCCGACTGACCTCGATGAGGCGCTCCGTCGAGATGCCCCGTCCGCGAGTGACGTTCTCCATGAACGGCAGTACATCGTCGGGACCCTCCGGTCCGCCGAAAGACACCACCAGGATGGCGTCGTAGGGCAGCGATTCCGGAACGTTGCGGTCAGACACGTGCCCCAGTGTGGCCCACCTGCGGAAGCTGTACCGAAGTAGCCCCGGCGATGCAGCCACAGCCCGCTACCGTTCGGCTGTGCCCACTCCCGACTCGCGCACAGCCCATGACTGGTCGTCCTTCGGCTTCATCCGCGTGGCCGCCGTGGCCCCGAAGGTGCACTTGGCGGACCCCCTGGCCAACGCGGAGGAGATTGCGAACTGGGCCGGCCGGGCCGCTGATGATCAGGCGTCGGTCATCGTGTTCCCCGAGCTATCGCTCACCGGTTACACCTGCGAGGACCTGTTCCTCACCGACGACCTCCGCCGCCGCACCGAGCAAGCCATCGCCGAGCTGTGCCTGGCCACGACCGACCTGCCCGCAGCCATCATCGTCGGTGCGCCACTGCAGACGTTCGACGGCCGTCGCTACAACGCCGCACTCGTCATCGCCGGAGGCCGCGTCCACGGCGCGGTGCCGAAACAGCACCTCCCCAACAACGGCGAGTTCTACGAGCGCCGCTGGTTCACACCCGGTCAGTCCGTCGACACGATGGTGGTGATTTCCGGGCTCGAGCCCTTCCGACTCCATACCAAGCAGCTGTTCCGCATCGGCGTCGCCGTTGTCGGCATTGAGATCTGCGAAGACCTCTGGACCCCCGAGCCGCCGAGTGGTCCGCTCGCCCTGGCCGGCGCATCGCTGATCGTGAACCCGTCCGCGTCGAACGAGCTGGTGGCCAAGGCTGACTACCGACGCGACCTCGTGCGCCAGCAGTCGGCCCGCACCATCACGTCGTATCTGTACGCAGGATCGGGTCCGTTCGAGTCGACAAAGGACGTCGTGTTCGGCGGGCATCTGATGATCGCCGAGAACGGCTCGCTGATCGCCGAGGGCGAGCGGTTCGCTCTTGACGGGTCGATGACTGCGGCCGACATCGACATCGAGCGGCTCCTCAACGATCGCGCCCGCAACATCACGTGGTCGACCATCGAACAGCCGGTCATGCCGCTCGTCGACACGGGCCTTGGAACGAGGCTGCGGACGCTGCGCAAGCCGCTCGACCGCCAGCCCTTCGTACCCAACGACCCCGCAACGGTCGACGCACGGGCCGAAGAGATCCTCGCCATCCAATCGACAGGGCTGGCCCGACGGCTCATCGCAGCACGCAGCGAGCGGGCCGTGATCGGCGTGTCCGGTGGGCTCGACTCCACGCTCGCCCTGCTCGTTGCAGTCGAGTCGATGCACCGCCTCGGCCGTCCGACCGACCGCATCCTCGGCATCACCATGCCCGGCCCGGGGACGACGGTCAGAACTCGTACGTCCGCAGATGATCTCATGGCGCGCCTCGGCATCGAGTCGCGCACCATCTCGATCGGCGCGTCGGTGACGCAGCACTTCGCCGACATCGGCCATGCAACCGACGACCACTCGGTCGTGTTCGAGAACGCGCAGGCCCGGGAGCGCACGCAGATCCTGTTCGACGTCGCCAACCAAGTGGGTGGAATCGTCGTCGGCACCGGTGACCTGTCGGAGCTCGCGCTCGGCTGGTGCACCTTCAACGCCGACCACATGTCCAACTACGGGGTCAACGCGTCGGTCCCGAAGACGCTCGTCCGCCATCTCGTTCGTTGGTATGCGCGCACACGATGTGAAGCCGAGACGGCTGCGGTGCTCATCGCCATCGTCGACACGCCGGTCTCGCCCGAGCTGCTCCCGCCGGACGCGGACGGCAACATCGCGCAGGAGACCGAGGATGTGATCGGACCGTACGAGCTGCACGACTTCTTCCTCTGGCACACGCTGCGCAACGGCTTCGCCCCGATCAAAATCCTGGCCCTTGCGGAGATCGCCTTCGCCGACACTTACGACGCTGCCACGCTTCGTACGTGGCTGCGTACGTTCCTCGAGCGCTTCCACCGCCAGCAGTTCAAGCGCACGACGCTGCCACCCGGCCCGAAGGTCGGCTCGGTGAGCGTGTCGCCGCGCGGCGACCTGCGGATGCCCGACGAGGTCGACCCGGCCGGCGCAACCGCGTTCCTCGAGGTAGGCAAGGCCGACAGGCACGGTCCGCTGTAGCGTCCGCAGATGGCGCGGCCGACGGGAACGGTGACCTTCCTCTTCACCGACATCGAGGGCTCCACAGCGGCTTGGGACACGCACCATTCGGCCATGTCGGCCGCACAGTTGCGCCATGACGAGATCGTGAAACGTACGATCCAGCAGGAGAACGGCCACATCTTCGCAACCGGTGGGGACGGTGTCGCGGCCGCGTTCCAGTCCGCCCGCTCGGCCGTCGCCGCCGCGGTCGAGATGCAGCGGGCGTTCGAGCGCGAACCCTGGCCGCCACCTCTGCGCATCACGGTGCGCATGGGAATCAACACCGGCGAGGCGATCGAACGCCACGGTGACTACTTCGGCCCAGCGGTCATCAAGGCGGCACGGCTCATGTCGCTCGTCGGCGGACGTCGGATCGTCTGTTCCCGCGGCACCGCTGTCCTCGTCGAGCCGCATCTCGCCGACGGCATCCGGCTCCTCCCGGTCGGAACGGTTCGCCTCAAGGGGCTCGGCGGTGCGGAGGAGGTGTTCGCCATCGCCGGAACTGGTCTTGTGGCTGCGCCAAGCGATCGCGACCGGCGCAACGCTTCCGTTCGCAGAGCTGCGACGGTTCACCGAAGCGCTGCTCGCCAACATCTGATCCAAGGCTGCGCTTGCGAATTGCTGCTATTCGCAGCAATATGCATGCATAGCCTCGATCACGATCCGCGACGTTCCCGATGAGGCGCGCGACGAGTTCGCGGCCCGAGCGGCCGGCTCCGGTCGATCGCTCCAGGAGTACCTGCGCGCCCAGCTGATCGAACTGGCCGAGCGTCCTGACCCACGCGCATTGGTCGAACGAATCCGCGAACGCAAGCGCCATACGGCGAAAGGGCTGTCGACGAGCACGATCCTGTCGTACCGCGATGACGATCGCCGGTGACCATCGTGGTCGATGCCTCGACGGTGATCGAGGCACTCGTCGGAACAGGACTACGAGGCGAGTGGGCGCTCGAGCTGCTGGACGCCGGACCGCTCGCTGCGCCGCACCTGATGCTGCTCGAGGCAGCCAACATCCTGCGACGCGCGGCACTGCGAAGGGACATCTCCGGGGAGATCGCGTCGATGGCCCATCAGGATCTGACAGACCTGCGGATCGATCTGTTCCCCTACCAACCGTTCGCCGCACGCGTCTGGGAGCTGCGGGCGACCATCACGGTCTACGACAGGATCTACGTAGCAATCGCTGAAGAACTCGACGCACCTCTCGCCACGGTCGACGCGAAGCTGCGGCGTGCGACAGGACCTCGCTGCGCGTTT
>JAYUDQ010000508.1:0-11185 GCA_043739745.1 Acidimicrobiia bacterium
GGGCGGATGGAGACGACGTCACCAGGTTGGGGTGCGACGATCCATTGGGTGGCGTTGATGGCGATGCCGATGTGGCCGAGGTCATGGACAGGCACCGAGCCTCGGTGGAAGATGAGATCGCCCGGCTGGATGGGTGTCGTTCGCCAGTCGATCGGTATGCCGTAGTTGGCTTGCGCGGCGCTGTTGTGGGGAAGTGCGATGTCGATCTGTTGGTAGGCGCGCATAGTGAGGCCCGAGCAGTCGAACGCGTCGGGTCCGCTGCCACCTGTTGGCGGCTTGACTGTTTGGCTTGGGCGTACGCGATCGCCGGTTGCGGGTCGGCGGCGACGGTGGTGCCGATGGCGCCGAGGCCGCCGCCGCCGGTGAGGTTGCATCCATCGATGGGGAGGGCGCCGCCGGCGAGTTCCCGGTAGGTGTCGAGCCAGGCTTGTTGGTATTGGCGGATGGTGAGGGTGTTGCCGTTTCGGGTGCGGGATGGTGTCGAGGAGTTCGAGGTGGGTGAGCGCGAGCGGGTAGTACCAGGCGACGGGCACGCCGGATAGTCCCCACCGGTCGAGGATTGGTTGGACGAGGATGCGGGCGTATTCGTCCTGCACCGATGGTGGCGCCAGCCAGGCGTGGGGGTAGCCGGCGTAGTTGTTCCAGGTCCGGTCGATGAATTGGTAGGCACCCGACGCGGTGCCTTTCGGGGCGTGTGCGGTGGAGTCGCCTCCGGATTCTCGGGTCCGGATGGTGGCGAGGACGAGCTCGATGGACACGTTCGCTGTGCCGTCTGGGTCGGTTGCGTCGGCCGCAGTAGCGGCCGCAGTGTTGCCGGGCACCGATTCAGCGGAAATGGTGTCGGCCGTTGTCGTGTCGGGGATGGTGGCGTCGGGGACCGCGACGCAGTTCGGATCGCCGGTGTTGGCACCAGCGACGGTCGCTTTGAGGAAGATGACCACCATGCCGCGGTCCCGGCGAGGAGCAGCAGCGGAAGCATGGTGCTGATGGTGAGGCTGAGTACGAGTCGTTTCATGCGAAACCCATCGAGGTGACAAGCCAACCGGCGGGTGTGTCGAGCAGCTCAACGATGTAGGCGACCGGGTCGTTGATCGTGCCGTCAACGGTCGGCGGGAACGCAACCGCCACGGCGACGGTGGCACGGTTACCGGCGATGGTAATTACACGTGCATCGATGATCCGGCCGCCGGCCGCGGCGTCTGACGCGTGTGCCCAGATGGCGATACCGGTTCGGTAGGAGTCGTGCACGCGACGGTTGAGCGATGCGGTGTCGCCGTGTTGCAGGGCGTCGATGAGCGCGACAGCGGCTTCTTCGGGTCCCGGTGCGGGCTGAAATTGTTCGTCGAAGGCGCGCAGAGCCCGGTCGTCACCGACCGCCGGATTCGGGGCACCAGCAGCAGCGATGCTCGTCGAGGGCGGTGTCGTCGATTGCGGTTTCGGTCGCGCGGGTTCCGGCGACGACACCGCAATCATGACGGAACGAGTCGTGGGTGTGGCCGGTTTCTCGGCTGGCGTGCCGGCGTTTGGAGATCCGGGTGGGACGAGCATCCGGCTATGAGGAGGATGGCAGCGAAGGCGGCGGTCGTGATGGGTTGCATGCAGTCGTATCCACCGTGATCCGGGCCGGATGCGAACTCTTTCGGAAAGAAGTTCGGATCCGGCTGGTGTCGTGGTGGATACGTCTATTCGCAGACGGACTCGAAGAGGCAGTCCATGCCGACGGGCCGGGCACAGTAGTTGCCGAGCATGTGGCCGACGAGCGTTGGTCTTACGGCAATGTCGTGTTGCTCGGCGACGCCTTGCGCACGGTGCACTTCTCGCACGGCTCGGGTACCCGCCGCGATGCAGGACGCTATCGCGCTGCAGCAGGGACTCGACGAGTTCCCGGATGATCTCTGGTCAGCTTTCGCGTCTGTCGTTCAGGCAGGGCATACGAAGTCGGCCGAATTCCAGACGGCAGCCGGCCCGCTCGCTCGACTGGTACGAGACGGTGGTGGAGCGCATGCATCTCGATCCATTGGCGTTCGCCTACGACTACATGATCCTGACCGGTCAGATGCCGGGTGAGCGACTCGTCGCACTCGACGGTGACTTCGTCGCCGCGTATCGGGCAGGAGATCACTCGAGGGTAGCGAACTGTGACCGGGACGCCAGCCATGCAGGTCTCACGCGAGTGATCTGACACACTCGGGCGTCTTCTGGGATGCAGCAAGCGAAATCGGCTCTCGCGCGAGAAACAGGATCGCTTTGTCGCCGTCGGGCATCGAAGTGAATGCTCGACCTCGTAAATGGTCGGCGATGTCAACGAGCATCGAGTACCGAAGCACCTCGTGGGGATCGCCAAGGGTGGTGGGATCGCTTGACCGGTGCCATTGGGAGACGATGAACTCGTTTGATAGAAGGTTGCGAGTACGCGCTTCGAGGGTGATTTGCGGGTCCACCAGAGGTTCGCGAAGCCGGGGGTTCGTCGATGATGGTCCACTACGGCATCGAACATGATCTGCGCGAAGTCGCCGTTTGCCGGTGGGTCCCGATCGAAGTTCTGTAGACCTCGGTGAGTTTCTCGTAGCCGTCAGCCACCTCGTTGAAAATCGCATCTCGGTGTGGGAAGAACCGCTGGACGGCAGCCGGTGTGCACCCGGCAGCTCCGCGATCACGGTGGTGGAGATGTCGGAGGCGCGGTGGTCGACGAGCCCACCCGGTCGGGTGGGCTTTTTATTTGTCTTCCGCGAGCTTCATTGCCAGCGACCCCTGTTGCGGGGTTCAAGTGCGGACGCCTCATCTGCTGTATGAGCTACAACGTGACAACAGGGGTGAGACATTCGTCGAATGTTCGGTTGTCGTATCGGATACAACAGATGCGGCAGCAATTGCGCGGCTCCATTCCTATTTGCATCATGGCCGACCTCTCCGCCGCCCGAGCGCGAGGACGCGTCGGCGGCCGTCCACCAGTCGGCAGCACAAGGCTGTTCGCAGCTCCGTCATGGAGCGATCTTCAAACCCCCACGATCGGACCCGGTCGGGGTGGACGCGGACGAGCACGGGGGACCTCGTGCCGGCGGTGACCATGCCACTCGTTCGGTTAGCAACCCCGTGACTTCGAGCGTCGCACCGTGTCTAGCTACGACGCGAACAGCAGCGCTGGGGTTTCGAGTAGGCGCCGGATGGCCTGCACGAAGCCGGCCGCGTCGACCCCGTCGATGATCCGGTGGTCGAACGACGACGACAGGTTCATGATCTTGCGGGGCACGATGACACCGTCGCAGTATGTCGGTCGTTCGACGATTTTGTTCACGCCGACGATGGCGACCTCCGGATAGTTGATGACCGGGGTGGACACGATGCCGCCGAGTGCGCCGAGGCTCGTGATCGTGATCGTCGATCCGACGAGGTCCTGGATCTTGACCTTGGAGGTGCGAGCGGCCTCGGACAGTCGGGCGACTTCGGCGGCGCAGTCCCAGATGTCGCGGGCTTGGGCGTTCTTCACGACGGGGACCATGAGGCCCCTCGGTGTCTGGACGGCGATTCCCAGGTGCACGGCGGTGTGCCGCTCGACGACACCGGCGTCGTCGTCGAAGCGGGCGTTCATCTGCGGGTACTCGCCGATCGCGAGGACGAGGGCACGCATCAGAAGTGGCAGCACGGTCAGCTTGAGCGCGGCATGGTTCGGTTGATCGTTTCGTTGCCCCCGGAAGTGTTCCAGCTCGGTCACATCGATCTCTTCGACGTAGGTGAAGTGCGGGATCCGCGCCTTCGACAACTGCATCCGCTCAGCGATATTGCGACGCAAACCGATGATCTTGATGCGTTCGACGACATCGTTGGTTGCGACGACATCGTGGGCTCCACGGAGCGTGGGGCGAAGGTCCGTGACCGTCGCAATGTCCGTCGCGGTTGACGTGGGGTTCTTCGAGGTGCGGTTTGTTGCACCGGCGGCCGGTGGAACATGGGCCTTGGTGAGCCGCGTGTCGAGGTCGCGGTGCACGACGCGACCGTCCGGCCCTGTGCCCGTGATGGAGGCCAGATCGATTCCGAGTTCATGGGCCCGCTGGCGCACCGCTGGCGCGGCGGCCGGCGCTGCCACCGGGCTGTCGACGGCAACCTTCGCCTCGGTCGTGGCGGGCACATCGAGGTGCATGGGCGCCGAGGTGGCGGGTTCACCGCCTGGCGCGTCGCCGACCGCAAGGTCGGGCGTGGCGGTGTCGGGCGTGGCAGCGGCCCGCCGGTCGGTGTCGGTGACGTCGGTGTTGTAGGTGTCGGTGTCGGTGACGTCGGTGTCGGTGTCGGTGACGTCGATCTTTACGAGGTCGGCTCCAACGGCGAGCATGTCGCCGGCGTTGGCGGCGAACCACGTGATCACCCCGCCGACAGGTGAGGGCAGCTCCACGGTGGCCTTGTCGGTCATGACCTCGACGAGCACGTCGTCCTCGCTTATCGTGTCACCGATGGCCACGTGCCACTCGACGATTTCCGCTTGCGCGATGCCTTCGCCGACGTCGGGAAGCTTCACTGTGTACTCGGCGATCACGACGCCATCACCTTTCGGAGCGCGGCGCCGACGCGTGCCGGTCCGGGAAAGTAGTCCCACTCTTGGGCGTGGGGGTATGGCGTGTCCCAGCCGGTGACGCGCTCGATCGGTGCCTCGAGATGGAAGAAGCAGCTTTCTTGCACGGTCGCCATCAACTCCGCCCCGAACCCGCTCGTGCGGGTGGCTTCGTGGACGATCACACACCGCCCCGTCTTTCGCACCGAGGTCTCGATGGTGTCGGTGTCGAGCGGCAGCAACGTCCGCAGGTCGATGATCTCGGCATCGATCCCGGTGTCGGCGGCGGCGGCCTCGGCGACATGGACCATCGTGCCGTACGCCAACACGGTGACATCCATGCCCGGTCGTCGCACGACGGCCTCACCGAGCGGGATCCGGTAGTAGCCGTCGGGCACCTCCCCGAGAGGATGGTTCGCCCACGGAACCGTCGGGCGGTCGTAGTACCCGTCGAAGGGACCGTTGTAGAGCCGTTTGGGCTCGAGGAAGATCACGGGATCGTCGTCCTCGATGGCAGCGATCAACAGCCCCTTGGCGTCGTAAGGGTTGGAGGGCATGACCGTCTTCAACCCGCAGACATGGGTGAAAAGGCTCTCGGGACTCTGGCTGTGGGTCTGACCGCCGTGGATCCCGCCGCCGCAGGGCATCCGCACCGTGAGCGGCGCCGTGAACTCGGCCCCGGACCGGTACCGCAACCGTGCTGCTTCGGAGATCAACTGGTCGAGGCCCGGGTACACGTAGTCGGCGAACTGGATCTCCGGCACCGGCCGCAGACCGTATGCACCCATACCGACAGCGACGCCGATGATCCCACCCTCGGCGATTGGGGTGTCGAAGACACGGTGCACGCCGAACTTGGCCTGCAGGCCATCGGTGCAACGGAACACGCCGCCGAAGAACCCGACGTCCTCACCGAACACGACAACGTCGCCATCGCGCCCGAGCATCTCGTCGAGCGCCGCTCGCACGGCCACGTTCATTGCCATCGGCGGCATCTACGAACCCTCCAGTTGCGTGCGCTGGCGCCGGAGGTGCCTCGGCATCTCCTTGAAAACATCCTCGAAGATGCTCTTGGAGCTGGCGAGTCTGCCGTCGAGCAGCGTGCCGTAGCTCTCGGCCTCCTTGGCCGCCGCCGCCACCTCGCTCTCGTTCTCCTCGCGCAGGCGGACCTGTCGATCGTCGGACCACTCGCCGTTGAGCGTCAGATGCTTCGCCAGCCGTTCGATCGGATCGCCGAGGGGCCACGCCTTCCACTCGTCGACGGGCCGGTACTTCGACGGATCGTCCGACGTCGAATGCGCCGCCGTCCGGTACGTCACCCACTCGATGAGCGTGGGCCCGTGGTTGCTGCGCGCCCGCTCAGCGGCCCAGCGTGTGGCCGCCACCACCGCCAGGTAGTCGTTCCCGTCGACGCGCAGCGCCGGGATGCCGTACCCCACGGCGCGGGACGCGAACGTCGCCCCGTCACCGCGGGCGATCCCCTGGAACGAGGAGATCGCCCACTGGTTGTTGACGACGTTGAGGATCACCGGTGCCCGGTACGTCGCCGCGAACGTGAGCGCATGATGGAAGTCGGCCTCGGCGGTCGTCCCTTCGCCGACCACACCCGACGCGATGCACGTGTCGCCCTTTATGGCCGACGCCATAGCCCACCCGACCGCCTGCACGAACTGCGTGCCGAGGTTGCCTGAGATCGAGAAGAAGCCCACGTCGCGCGCCGAGTACATCACTGGCATCTGACGCCCGTGGAGCCGGTCCTTCTCGTTCGAGAAGATCTGGCACATCATCTCGACGAGCGGCCAGTCACGGGCGACCAGCCAGCCCTGCTGACGGTAGGTCGGGAAGAACATGTCGCGAGGACCGAGCTCGAGCGCCTGGCCCACAGCGATCGCCTCCTCGCCGGTACAGCGCATGTAGAACGAGGTCTTGCCCTGGCGCTGTGCGCGCTGCATCCGATCGTCGTAGGCGCGCGTCCGCACCATCGCCCGCAACGCCCCTCGGAGGCCGTCTGCGTTGATCTCCGGCACCCACGGACCGGCCGCGCGGCCCGAGTCGTCGATGACCCTCACGAGCGAATACGCAAGGTCGCGCATCTCCGCCGGTGCGACGTCGGTCGGAGGGCGACGGACCGAACCGGCATCATCGAGCTCCACGCCCGAGAAGTCGGGAGTGTCGCCCGGGCGCGCGGCCGGCTCGGGCACACGGAACCGCAACCGCGACCCGCCTGCCGGTCCCTCGGGTTGCGACGATTCACTCCGTGAACTCATACGTGGCCGACTCCCGACTCATCCGGCCGACTCATCCGGCACTGCCCAGGGCACGCTATCGACATTTCGATCGAGCCGGGTTCCTGCGTCGATTCGCACGCCGATTGGATACGACGTGGCCTGCACCGGCCCCGTCGACTCGAGTGGCCGCCACCCCCGTGCGCTTCCGGCCGCATTCGTCACCGACGCAAGCCCAATGAACACGCTCCACCACAACGCATACACCGACGCGGGCGTGCGCTCGGGCGTCGCAGTTCCCCGGCTCGACGCGTCTTCGAATCTGCGCACTTGCACCTCAACGCGTCAGCCGTGGCCACGGTCGCGTCTGGGGTCCAGCGGGTCACGAATCAGTGGGCGGCCCGGATCGTTCCTCGAAGAGGTGGGCGAAGCACGGAGACTCCCCGCCCAGGTCGGTACTGTCCAGGCTCGGTTTCCGCTTTTTCTCGGAGGCGGTCGTGTCCGGCCCCTCGACGCGGCCGTGGGCTGTAGCGAGTTCGGCGAGACGGGCGAGAGCACCGAGTCCTCTGGAGACGTAGCCGTCGGGTAGCACCATCACGGGAACGATCGGCCGGGGAAGCGCCAGCCACTCGTCGCACCATTGTGTGGCGGCAGGCTCGTCTTGGTGGACGGCACCTAGTCGCTTCAGCGTTTCCGGGTCGCCCAGGTTTGCGCTGCTGATCCAGTAGGCGGCGAAAAGGTGCTGCCGCAGCTTCGGTCGATCGGATGAGGCTGCCGACGCGTAGGCGAACGTTGCTCGGCGGGTGTTCGATTGGGTCGCGGGGAGGGTGAGCAGGTCGGCTTCGCGATCGGTCAGCAGGTCGCGGATCTGGTCGAGCTCGCCTCGGAGCGCTTCTCGCAGCTGTCCAATCAAGTCACGTCCCTCGTTTGGAATGTCCGGCGCGTGCTCGACGGCGCGCCAGTCGACGTCGGCGAGACCGCGGCGTTCGAGGTCGTCGACTCTCGCGCTGGCCAGCGCGCTGAACGGGCAGTTGAAGTCGCCGTAGACGATGAGCTTGAGTCGCTGATCAACTGACATGACTCGTCCCTTTGTTCTATTTCTAGGTAGAACTATACGGGTGCGTTACGGTGCCGCTGTGCACGCGACAGGTTCTTCGAACCGTTCCCTGCCGAGCCTCAAAGCGAAGGAGTTGTTAGGTGACCACGTTCTTGTTGCCCGTCGAGCCGGTTCTGTCGTTGGATGCGTACCTGGCGACTGATATCGGGGGTGCGGGCGTCCGGCGCGCCCAAGATCTGGGGCCGGCTGCCACGATTGCGGAGGTGTCGCGATCGGGTTTGCGTGGCCGGGGTGGTGGCGGGTTCCCTACCGGCCGGAAATGGGCCGGCATTGCCGAACAGGCGGGTGGTCGACGGTACCTGGTGTGCAACGGCGCCGAAGGTGAGCCGGGCACATTCAAGGACCGGGCGCTACTCCGCGCGAATCCGTACCAACTGGTAGAGGGCATCGTGATCGCCGCGTTCGCGGTGGGGGCCGACGAGGCCTTCATCTGCCTGAAGGCCAGCTTCGTACGCGAGATCGCCGCCGTCACCCGCGCCGTGCAGGAGTTCCAAACAGCGGGCATCTGTACCGACTGCAAGGTCACCATCGTGGCGGGTCCCGATGAGTACCTATTCGGTGAGGAGAAAGCGATGCTCGAAGTCATCGAAGGCAACGATCCGATGCCGCGATGGCTGCCACCGCATCTTCACGGCCTGTTCGCCACGGCACCCCAGCTTGGGTGGCAGTCACATGACCGCCAGACTGGGGAGCCAGGCGGGTCGGGCTCCAACCCGACGTTGGTCAACAACGTCGAGACACTCTCGAACATCGCGCACATCCTCGCCAGAGGAGCCGCATGGTTCCGTTCAATGGGCACCGCCGAATCGCCCGGCACGATCGTGACCACCGTCGTTGGCGACGTCGTTGCGCCCGATGTCGGCGAGGTGGAGATGGGAACGCCGCTGCGAGCCGTCATCGACGCCGTGGGCAGCGGTGTCGGCCCGGGACGAACGGTCAAGGCTGTGTTCTCCGGCGTCGCGAACGCTGTCGTCAAGGCCACCGATCTTGACGTCGCGGTCAGTTACGAGGGGTTCCGCGGGATCGGCAGCGCGATGGGCTCGGCCGGCTTCATCGTGTACGACGACACCACCTGCATGGTCGACGCCGCCTACCGCTTCTCCCGGTTTCTCTCCGTTGAATCGTGCGGTCAGTGCCCGCCCTGCAAACTTGGTTCGAGCGCAATCACTGAGCACCTTGAGCGACTCGAGACCGGCATCGGCGACCACCACGACCTTGCCGCGATCACCGGCTGGTTGGAGCACGTCACCGACGGCAACCGCTGCTACCTCGCCGTCGAGGAGCAGGTCATGGTGACCAGCATCCTGCGCACATTCCCCGAAGAGTTCACCGAACACATCGAAGCGCACCGCTGTCCGCGACCGAGACGACTAGCGATCCCCAAGCTGGTCGACCTCGCTGATGGTCGGGCCGTCTACGACGAATCGTTCTGGCGCAAGCGACCAGACTGGACATACGCACCCGAACACGACGCGCCCTCCGAGAACCCGCGGTGACGTCTACAGCGGATCTCCCCAGCAATGATCACGAACACGCAAGCGACGCGGAGATCCTTGGCCGTAGTCTCCGAACGCGGGCGAGTCTTCTATCGTCATCGCTCCTTGACGGCGCCGCCCGAGCGACGCGTGCTTGAGATCCGAATGTCTCTATGCGCGGCAACGAGTTGGCTTGGTGACCGGGTCCATCTGCGCCACGATGACGGGCGCGACACGTAAGGTAGATCGTTGACTGGGCCGATGGACACTGTGGTCGAGCGGATGCGACAGCTGCATGATGCCGGTTGGGTTGCGCACTTCGCGGTCGACAATGGCGGATTGCGCTGTGACAGCTGCGCATCCTGGGCCGCTCCGGAGGACGTCGAGGTGAACGAGGTCTACCGCTTCGAAGGCGCCAGCGACCCCGGCGACGAGTCGATCCTGTTCGCGATCTCGATGCCCTGTGGCCATCGCGGTAGCGTCCTCGCGTCGTATGGACGGGAAACGGCACCCGATGTCGCCGATGTCGTGACTCGACTCCGACTCGATCGCAGCTGACTCCGGCCACTCACCAACTATGCCGCCCAGCCCTCGATGTGATGCCGTAACGGCGGATCGCGGCGGACACGACAACTCGACAGGATCGACTTCACCCGAGACAACCTCGCTCGCCTCTTCCACATCCTCGGCCGCCAGCGAAAACCTCGACCTCCGTCAAATGATCACTGAAGCCCCGGACCGCATCCACCACATAGTCGCGGTTCTCGAACGCACCGTGAAGCTCATCCAGCGACGCTGATGCGGCTCGTCTGTCTCCGTTCAGCCGACGGCGGCCAATCTCGCCCTGAGCGCGGCGATTTCCGCGCGTGCCTCGCGTCGCTCCTGCCAACGCTGCGTGTCGTCGCGCATCACCGCAGCGATACCGACCGGCCGCGTCTGATCATCGACCATGAGCAGCGTGACCGTGAACGCAACCGAGATCGCACGACCGTCACGGTGGATAGCAGGAACCTCAAGCAACCGGTTCCCGTACTCCGTATGACCCGACTCCATTACCTGGACATACCCATCCCAATGACGTTTCCGCAACCGTTCGGGGATGATCAGATCCAACGAGCGCCCGACCGCCTCGCCTGCGCTCCACCCGAACATCGCCTGCGCGGCGGTGTTCCAGAACACGATCGTCCCCATCGCATCGGCGATCACCACAGCGTCAGCGAGGTGACGAACCAGCCGGCCCAGCTGCGCGTCCTGTAACTCGGGGATAGCCAACGTGCGATCATCCTCGACTCCATCGTGTTCCGCCACGGCCACTCCTCGCTAGTGGGTCGGTGGACGAGGGCGTCCGACATCGCCCGCAGAACCCCAAAGATTCTATCCAGTAGCCGCAGGAGAAACCTGACCGTCCCGTCACAATGTTTCCGACACAGTCCGACACCGCAAACGACAATGCGCCCGTCGAGGATCCTTCGGCGTCAACGCCTCGACCGTGATCCCGCCAAGGGACTGCGCGACACCACGGGCCAGTCCGAGATGCAACGCGCAGATCGTGTCCGGATCGGCGAGGACCGCCGTAGCGAACGGGCAAACCTGGAGCGTCACGTCCACGACGTCACCCCGACGGCGCACCGTCGGCTCGAAGCCCTGCCGGGCCATAAACGACACAAACTCCTTCACGGAATCCCCGTCACTGTCGCCCAGACGCTGACGAAGCCCAGCCCGGCGTCCGACCTCTACCGGACTGTCGCCGCTGCGCACGATCTCGGTCAACAGGACCGCCAATCGCTCGTACGGCCCACTCACGCCCCATCGACCCTCGGCCGAC
>JAYUDQ010000509.1:0-1606 GCA_043739745.1 Acidimicrobiia bacterium
GTTGCCATTCTGTTCCTGCTCGTCTGGCTGCTGCGACGGCGCAAGAAGTCGTGAACGAAGCGGCGCCTGCGTTCCCAGACGCGTCGGTGTCCGACTGCATGGCTGTTGCCGAGCTGCTCGGCCGAGCGCCGAAGACGGCCTTCACGGTGGTCGTCCGCAGCGCCGACGGGACCCCCGTCGTCACCCGCAACGCACCCCTCGAGCGCGATGGCACGCCGATGCCCACTCGGTACTGGCTGCTCCCCTCTTCGCGAGCGTCGCAGGCGATCGGCCGCATCGAGTCGATGGGTGGGGTGCGGGCGGTCGAACTCGTCGTCGATCCGACGGATCTGGCCCGAGCGCATAGCGCGTATGCCGCCGACCGGGATGCGGCGATGCCCGCCGGGTGGACCGGGCCGAGAGCGACCGGCGGTGTCGGCGGCACCCGGCTCGGCACCAAGTGCCTGCACGCCCACTACGCCTACTTCCTGGCCGGTGGGGATGATCCGGTCGGGCGTTGGGTGTTCGCGCAGCTCGCGCTCCACGAGCGCGACATCCCGGTCCGTGGAGTCGAGTCGCACGCGAGCGTGTCATGAGCGTCGCAGCACTCGACCTCGGGACGAACTCGACGCGACTGCTGATCGTCGACGACGCCGGGCGAGAGCTGGCGCGCGCCTCTACGGTGACGCGGCTCGGTGCCGGCGTCGACAAGTCCCGGGTGCTCACCGCCGACGGGATCGCCCGGACCACCGATTGTCTGCGCGCGTATCGTCTGTTGCTGGACGAGCATGGCGTCTCCCGGATGCGGGCAGTCACGACGTCGGCGGCACGCGATGCGGGCAATCGGGACGAGCTGTTCGAGGCTGCGGCGGCCGCCCTTGGCTTCCCCGTTGATCTGCTGTCGGGCGCTGAGGAAGGCCGGCTCGGGTTCGTGGGGGCGACCGCCGGCCTTACGCCGGGCCCGGACGCTGCACTCGACATGGTTGTCGACATCGGCGGCGGATCGACCGAGTTCGTGGTCGGTCGCCCTGGTGAGGAGCCGCTCGGTGTGTGGTCGGCCGACATCGGGTGTGTCCGAGTCACCGAGTTGTACCTGCACTCCAATCGGCCGACAGCGGAGGAACTCTCGAGCGGTGTCACCGTCACCCACGCACACCTCGACGATGTGCAGCGCGAAGTTCCCCCATCCGACGAAGCCACTCGCCTCATCGGGGTCGGCGGGTCGATCACCACGGTCGCCGCAGTCGAGATCGGCCTTGCGACCTACGACCGCGATCGAATCCATCACTTCGTGCTGACCCGGGCCGCGGTCGAGGATGTCTTCCGGACGCTGGCCACCGAGAAGAGGGCCGACCGGGCGTGCAACCCCGGCCTTCCAGTGGATCGGGTCGACACGATCGTCGGCGGCGCGCTCATCCTGGCCACCGTGATGCGGCACTTCGACCTCGACACGTGTCTCGTGTCCGAGCGCGACCTCCTCGACGGGATCGTCGCCTCGCTGCTCGCCGGCTGACGCGCTCTAGAGGTTCAATTGCCGGTGGCCGATGTCTTGCCGAGCGGCACTGCAGTTCGCCGGATCCCGAGGTCGCCGCGCGACGGCGCTGGGCGGATTGGGTCACCGTGTTGG
>JAYUDQ010000510.1:0-1605 GCA_043739745.1 Acidimicrobiia bacterium
ATCCAGCGGTGCGGAACAGTTCCTTCGACCCGGCCGATGATGCGACCCGGTCCGAGGTGCCGTGGATACCGAGCCACGGCCGGGTGCCCTTCGACACCCAGGTGCGGGGCAGAAAGGACTTGTCGCCGGAGATCGACACGACTGCGCTGACCCGTCGGTCGATACAGCAGGAGTTGAGGGCAATGGCCGATGCGACGATGGCGCCGTCGCTCTGTCCGATGACGGCAATGTGCCGGGCGTCGATGGCGTCGTGGAGCGGACCGTTCTGCTTGGCCGCCTTCAACAATTCGGTGATGACGAAGCGGATGTCGCCTGGTTCGTTGGGCACGTCGGATTGCGATGGCCGCCCAGACCGGGTGCTGGTGGCGAGTGGGAATTCTGGCGTCGCGACGACATAGCCGATGCGGGCGAAATCCGTCAGGAAGTCCCGGTAGCCCGCAGCGGAGTTGTTGAACCCGATCGCGAAGACCAACAGCGGCGCCTGCGTCCGGTGCGGAGGGAGCAACACCATGGTTGGAAGCACCCGGTTCTCGGTAGCCGGAGCACTTCCTCGGGACCTGGTCCCGCGAGTCGAATCGACGAACTGCAGTTGCAACTCGGCGATGTCGACAGCCCGGTTCGCGATTGGTACGCCGGTTCGTGCGCCGGCGGCCGAGTACCGAGGACCGCTGCAAACCAGGACCGCGACGAGAGCGACTGTGGTTGTTGCGAGATGCGAGCGCTTCACTCTGTGCGGCCCGTTATCGGGAGACAACGGTGAAGAAATCCCGCGACTGCGGCCTCAGGTATCGGGTGGGGGGATGGCGCATTCCGGGCAAGAGCTTGGTCCCCTGTGGACCGTTGACGCTGGGTTGGTACAAGAAGTAGGCAACCCAGGCGCTATTGATGTCGAGCTCCATGGCGCGGACGGTTCCGGCTGCGACGAGCACATCGGCAAGCGTCTTGATCGACATCCCCGGTCCCCCGGCGTAGATCAGTACACCGTCCTTCGTGACTCCGATCCCGGACCGCCAGACCAGCACCTTTCCCCCCACAGTGCGACCCCAGCGGCGATTGTTGCCCTGATCGAGGCCGCTCACCGGGGCCGAGTCGTCGACGATGAGGCCGAGATTCTGTCGGACGGCGACGACGTCGGGGCCGAGTGATGCGTCGCGTCCCCACTGCGCCACGGTTGCGGTCCCGTCCTTCTGAACAACGAGCGAGGCAGCACCATCGACGAGCGGTGTCGCCCTTCGACCGCCGAGCCAGAATCCGCCGCCGGCCTCTTTCTGGCGGAACCCCGAGTTGAACACCGCCAACAACGCCGACCTCTGCGACAGAGGAACTTGCCCACCTTCAGGCCACGTGCCACCCGGGTCTTCGGTGCCGGCCACCAGCCCGATCCGAACCAACGACAGGTCCATGCGCGCCAAGCCGACCACGAGGGAAGTGTGGATCGCATCCGGACGGACCCGGGTCACCGCGATCGCAGCATGCGCCGCCGTTCCCGACACAACCGTCCACTGCCCTTCCCCGGGTAGCGGACTGGCGACAAGCGGACGAACAGCGATGAGCGCTGTGTTCGCGTCGGTCGTTGGCGGTCGGCCGGACCGCGGAGCAGTGGCC
>JAYUDQ010000511.1:0-11159 GCA_043739745.1 Acidimicrobiia bacterium
GGCGTCGATTTCGACCGGCGGCACCGCCGTACCTTTCGCTGATGCGCCGTCGTACAACGACCATGCGATCACGCCGGCGTCGAGTGCAGAGTCACGAAGCCACAAGAACAGCACCTGCTGATGCTGACGGGGCGACGGGCTCACCGAGTCCTCCGGAACATGCTCACGGCGCAATGGCCTCACGACGCGCGGTGCGGGTCAGGTAGTAGTCGACGTCGAATGCGGCGTCGCCCGTCAGGTACCGCCACAGCAGCGCGCGGTTGCGCTGCTCGAGCCGCCCCGACGCCTGTTCCCACCAAGGCTCGGGCCGACGCAGCACGTGCGCCACCTTGGCCGGGTCGAAACGGGCGAAGATGTGGTCGGACGGATCGCTCTGCACGGCGTCGAGCCCGCTCGTGTCCCACAGCCGGACCTGGGCCACGGTCGGGTTGAGGCGGATCTTGTACATGACCCGATCGTGGTCGCTGCGGTTCGCTCGCCCGGAGTGCCAGAGGCCGTGGTGGAACACGAGGATACTGCCGGCCGGACCGGTGAAATCGGCCTGCCCCCGGACGTTCTGGTAGCGGGCGATGTCGGACTCGTTGACCCGTCGCAGGTGGGTGCCGGCCACGAACCGGGTGCCGCCCTCGCCGGGGAGCACGTCGTGGGGAAAGTAGAAGAGCTGGATGTCGAAGGCGGTGGTCGGATCGATGATGGCATCGGCATGGAGCCGCTGATCGTGAAGATCCTGCGGACCACGGAGATGGACGAAGTCGTGGTCGAAGACCGGTCCGGGCCCGACGAGACTGGCGATGATCCCTTGGACGGCCGGGAGGCGGAGGACCTCGCCGATGGCCGCATCGGGGTAGCAGTCCGACAACGGCGTCAGCGACGCCGGCGTGGGCCGCGAGAACGGTCGCGATCCCCACCGCCGGAGCTCGTCGATGGCCCGAACGTTGAGTTCGTCGGGAACCACCGCGTCGAAGCGCAGCACACCGCGCGCCGCGAACTCGGCCATCTGCGTAGTGGTCAGCAGCTGCGGACCGTCAGCCATGGGTGGCGACGTTGCGTTCGGCCATCAGCAACCCGAGCGACGTCTTCGCGTCGATGATCGAACCCGCGGCGATCATCGCGTGGCACGCAGCCAGCGGCACCCGCTCGTAGGTGATGTCCTGCTCCTCGGCACCCATCAACTCAGTGCCGACGAACGTGAGCTCCTTCGCGAGGAAGATCGTCACCCGTTCGTCGGCCAACCCCGGAGCCGGCACACAGGCGCACAGCTCCAGCATCGACCCTGCGGTGTATCCGGCCTCCTCACGCAGCTCCCGCCGGGCCGCCTCCAAGTGCAACTCGCCCGGCACATCGAGCAGGCCGGCAGGGATCTCGAGGAGACGGCGACCGACCGACGGCCGGTACTGGCGGATGAGCGTCACGGTCCCGTCCTCATGCAGCGGAACGACCGCGACTGCCCCGCTATGGCGCACGATTTGACGGTCGAATCGCTCGCCGTCCGGCGATTCGTAAACCTCGTCGAGGAGCGCGAACACCCGGCCCTGATAGATCAGCGTCTGCGAGACGCGACGGAATCCTGTGCCGTCGCTGGGGTCCGGCGCAGCCGATGTGCTCCCGTTGCCCACCGTCATGCCCGAAGGGCCGTCTCGAGGTCGTGGACATCGATCAGCCGCGGTGAGCGGCCGTCGGATCGCTCCAGCGCAGCCCCGACGAGGGCTCGGAACAGCGGATGCGGGCGCTGGGGGCGCGAGAGGAACTCGGGATGGGCCTGGGTGGCGACCCAGAAGGGGTGCCCGGGAAGCTCGATGAACTCGCACAGTCGGTCATCAGGGGACATTCCGCTGAACACCAGCCCCGCCTCCTCCAGACGGCGGCGGTAGCGATGGTTCACCTCGTAGCGATGGCGATGGCGCTCGTACACGACCTCCCTGCCGTAGGCCTGCGCCACCTGGCTCCCCGCCTTCAGGGCCGCCGGGTAGAGGCCGAGGCGCATCGTGCCGCCCTTGTCGACCACTTCGCGCTGGTCGTCCATCAGGTCGATGACCGGGTGCGGTGACGTCGGGTCGACCTCGCCGGAGTTCGCGCCGGTGAGGCCGAGCACGTTGCGGGCGTAGTCGATGATCATCATCTGCAGCCCGAGGCAGATCCCGAGGCACGGGATCGCGTTCTCCCGGGCCCACCGCGCAGCCTGGATCTTGCCTTCCAAGCCTCGTTCGCCGAAGCCGCCGGGAATCACGATCCCGTCGAGGTTGCGCAGCGACCCGTCGGCCAGCCTGTCCGGCACCTGCTCGGCCTGTATCCACACGATGTTGACCTTCACGCCGTGATGGAAGCCGGCATGACGGAGCGATTCGACTACGGACAGGTAGGCATCCGGTAAGTTCACATACTTACCGATGAGGCCGATGTTGACCTCACCGTCGAGGTGGCGGATCTGATCGACCAGTGCCTCCCAGTCGGTCAGGTCGATCGGGTGGACGGCCTTGTCGATGCGCAGGATGTCGCACACGTAGTCGTCGAGGCCCTCGTCGTGGAGGACGAGCGGGATCTCGTAGAGGTTGCCGGCGTCGATGGCACTCACGACGGCCTCGGGCGGCACGTCGCACAGGTGGCTGATCTTGCGCTTCAGGTTCGTCGGGATGGGGCGGTCGCTGCGGCACACGATCACGTCAGGTTGGATGCCGCGGCTGCGCAGCTCGGTGACGGAGTGCTGCGTCGGCTTGGTCTTCTGCTCGCCGCTCGGACCGATGAACGGGAGCAGCGTGACGTGGAGGTAGCAGACGTTGTCGCGGCCGACCTGCTTGCGGAACTGCCGGATCGCTTCGAGGAACGGCAGGATCTCGATGTCACCGACGGTGCCGCCGATCTCGGTGATGACCACGTCGACGTCGTCGGTGGCCACGGCCAGGATGCGGCGCTTGATCTCGTCGGTGATGTGCGGGATGACCTGGACGGTCTTGCCGAGGAAATCACCGCGGCGTTCCTTGGCCAGCACCGACTGGTACACCGAGCCGGTGGTGGCGTTGCCGGCTCGTGGCAGGTTCTCGTCGATGAAGCGTTCGTAGTGGCCGAGATCGAGGTCGGTCTCGCCCCCGTCGTGGGTGACGAACACCTCGCCGTGCTCGAACGGGTTCATCGTGCCGGGGTCCACATTGATGTACGGATCGAGCTTCTGCATCGTGACGCGGAGGCCCCGTTGCTTGAGTAGACGCCCGAGCGAGGCGCCCGTGATGCCCTTCCCCAAAGAGCTCGCTACGCCACCCGTTACAAAGATGTGCTTTGCCACGGAGCATCACCATAGCTGCGGCGGCATCGGATTGGGCGTCACCCGCAATTTCGCGCCTCGTCGAGCGAACCCGACGTTTCTTCTGAACTCCGCCCGGTCTCGCCGGGTGAAGTGTCCGAAGGCGGGCGGCCGCATGTGCGCCACGATGGCCACCATGCACACCGACACCGAGCTCGCCGTCTCTGCTGCGCGGGAGGCGGGCGAAGCGCTGCTGCGCATCCGAGCCGACGGCGCGGCGTCAGCCGACGCGCTCGGCCGAGCCGGCGATCTCGGCGCGAACGCGCGGATCCTCGACCGGTTGCATGCCGCCCGACCGGGCGATGCGATCCTCTCCGAGGAGTCCGTCGACGACCCGGTCCGGCTGACGTCCGATCGGGTGTGGATCGTCGATCCCCTCGACGGCACCCGTGAGTTCGTCGTCGCCGGGCGCACTGACTGGGCCGTGCACGTCGCGTTGTGGACGCGCGAAGGCGGGCTCACGGCGGGGGCGGTCGTACTACCCGCCCTCGGCAGGACGCTGTCGACAGACGACGCGCCGAACCGGCTGGCAAGGGTCGACGCAGTTCCCCGCATCCTGGTGAGCGCCAGCCGCGCGCCAGCGTTCACCGCCGAACTGTGCGCCGCGCTCGGGGGCCGGATCATGACCATGGGATCGGCCGGTGCCAAGGCGATGGCCGTCGTCCGGGGGGAGGCCGACGCCTACGTCCATGGCGGCGGGCAGTGGGAATGGGACTCGGCCGCTCCCGTCGCAGTCGCCCGGGCGCACGGGATGTGGTGCTCCCGTCTCGACGGAACGCCCCTGCTCTACAACCAACCCCACCCCTACCTGCCCGACCTGGTGATCTGCCGCCCGGAGCTGACGGACCCGGTACTCGAGGCGCTGCAACAACTCGGGTTGGCCTGATTCCCGGAGTGCGTCACTCCGGGACGAACCGCCGCCGTACTTCGAGTGCACCGGCGCGGTCCAGCATGCGGAGCGGCACGATGGCATCGATCACCTTCGAGAACGACACCATCTCGCTCGAAAGGTTCAGCACCAGCAAGACCAACACAGCGATGAGCCGTGTCGATGGCGCGGTCGTGAGCACGACGGACAGGCCGAGCACGGCGCCGAGGGCGTTCGCCCCCGTGTCGCCCAGCATCAGCCGCTCGTGGAGGTCGTCGATGAGGATGCCGAGCGAGGCACCGATGGCCACGGCCGCGCCGACAAGCGTCGGCAGTTCCTTGCCGACCGCGGCACCCACGACCACTGCGGCGAAAGTAAGTGCGCTGATCTTCGTGACTCGCCCCGGCGCACGGTCGAGAAGGTTCGCGAGGTTGGCCCCAAGCGCGATGACGAGCGCATCGACGATCAGTCGGCCAAAGCCGCCCATGCCCGGCGCACGACCGCCGAGTCCGCCGGCGAGCGAACCCACGACGAGAGCGACGGCGCCGCCGCCCAGCAGCTTCAACCCGCCCGTCGTGAGGTGCCCGGTGGCAAGCGCCGAAAGGTGACCCCGGAACCCGCGTGCGGTGCCGACGGCGCCGATGTCGTCGGCCAGCCCGAGCAGGGTGAAACCAGCCAGAACGAAGAGGAAGAGCAGGCGAACCGGGGTAAGGCTCGCGACGTCGCCGACGCCCAGTGCGCCGAGCACGGTACGGATTGCCTCGACGACGAAGACGGACGCAGCGATGACGAGTCCGCCGGCCGTCGGCAAGGGGTGCCCGCGGTAGTTGGCGCGCATGAAGACCGGCGCATACAGGGTCGGTCGGAGGAGGATCCAGGCCAGCCGGGCGGCGAGGAAGCCGGCAACGACCGCCACCAGCACGCTCACGGTCGGATCGATCGCTCGGCGGTTGGACAGAGGGACGGTCGGTGCATGGCCCATGCTGGCCGGAAACGCCCCGCGCAGCAAGCGCGACTCGCAACGCCGTCAGCCGATCGGCACCACCTCGACGCCGCCCGAGGGTGCCGTCGGCGTGAGGACCTTCGGCACCTCGTCGCGCCGCAGAGCCAGCAGCGTGATGAACGGGCCCATGTAGACGAATACGAGGGCCGTGACGACGGTGCCCGAGTCGTTGACGGCGAAGCCGAGCAGCCCGCACAGCAGTGCCGCGACCACGCCCGCCCGTAGCGCGGACCCCCGCGGCATGTCGTACTCCCAGCCCCGCTGGATGACGAGGAAGTAGAGCAGCACGATAGCGATCACGGGCACGATCCAGGTCCAGAACGACCCGCTGAACACCCGGATGTTGGTCGACAGCTTCCGGCCGACCGTCGTGAGGAACGTGTTGTCGCCGCCAGTGCGGATGTCCGTCACGAGCCGTCCGAGATGGGTCCGTGAGCTGGCCGGCCGCAGCAGATCCAGCCCGGTCGCGATGGCAAGAACACCTCCGGTCGCGAGCCCCGCGTAGGCGACGATCCGGGGCCGTAGCTGGCGGCCGCTCATCACGAAGAGCAGCAGGCCGAACACGGGAACGAGCGTGAGGATGCCGCCGACGTCGGAGCCGAGCATGGGCGCCCCGTCGGTGAAGAACACGACGGCGCAGAACGCGCCGGCACCCCAGAGCGCCTCGCGGCGACGCGGCGCGTATTGCACATGGATTGCCGCCCACAGGATCGTCGTGGATGCGAGCGCGGCGAACGCGGCGTTGCCGATGCCGGTGAAGCGGGCTGCCGTATGAGGTGAGTAGCCGAGCACGCTCGCCTGTTGCAGGTGCGCGCCGGTACTGAGATCGATGACGTTCAGCGCCGCGGTTGCGAACAGGATCCACGACAGGGCGCTCATCGGATGACGCCGCGCCCGGCGGGCCAGCTTCACGATGGCCACATCGATGCCGATCATCACCAAGCCCCCGAACGGCCCGAGGTTCCAGGCATACGGGATCATCCGGAACACGAACGTGGCCAGAGGCCATGTGGCCACGGCGAGCGAGATCCACTCGATCGCGTTGCGGGCCCGGCCGACGCCGCCACGGGCCGAGAAGAGCAGGATCGTGAGGAGATAGACGATCGTCTGGAAGATCACATAACCCTTCGTCAGCGGAAGGTAGATCCGCTCGCGGTAGCCGGCCAGTGCATTCAGGTCACGCACCCGGCTCAGGTCCGTCACTCCCGAGACCGCGTGGTAGCGGAGCGGATGGCCGATCATGCCCTCCTTCACCGGCAGCCCAAGGGCATCGAGGATGGTCGGCGCAAGGTCGGTCAGCGTCACCAGTCCGAGGCGCCGGGTCGACGGTGAATGCGCGTAGCCGTGCCGCACGCCCTTGCCCCACATGACGGTAGGTGTGAGCTCCCAGGTTCCGGTCGGCGGGCGCACTGCGGTGACGATCAGGAGCGTGTCCGCCGGCAGCGATCTCATGACTGCCCCGAGCAGCGCGTCGGTCTCTCGCAATGCGCGGACGCGCAGCGCCTCGAACTGGTCATCCGTCGTCTGCGGCTTTATTGCGAACGTGCGATCGAGCTCGCCCGGGTCCAACAGCGTCACATCGGCCTCGGTCATCGCCTTGCGGGCCGCGCCCAGAAATGTGCTGGCGTCCAGTCGCACGCCGAACGGGTACGTCGGATCCCGGCGCAGCAGATCCGGCGAAACCTTGCCGAAATCGACGGAACCGGAGAGGTCGGCGAGCGCGATGGGACCGGGGCGCTGCAGGCTGGCATTCGGATCAACCGCGACCAGACCGGTGTCGGCGTTGCCGACGACGGCGGTGGTCTTGCCCACAGCATGCAACGCCTCGCCGAGTGCACCCGGATCGCTCGGCAGGAACCGCTTCTCGTTGGCCCGAAGCGTTTCGGCCACGCCGGTGAGCACGATCTCGCCGTTGGCCTTCTTTCCCGTCCGAAGCTCGGTCAGTTCCTTGGCCGTGAAGAGGCCTATCTCGTCACCAGGCGCGTACGCATCAGCTGCCGGGTCGCCGGCCCGCACCCTTGCGCTGGCACCGAGGCTGGCGTAGGCCTCGACCGTCGATGGCCGGACCGCGATGGTGCGCACGCTCGTGCCCGCGAAGGCGCCCTCGGCGATGAGCTTGTCGACATTCGGGGTGATGCCTGTGCCGAGATCGTCGAGCGAGAGCCGGGTCATGCCGAACACGACGACCTTCTTCGCCGACTGCGTCCCGGCCACACTTGAGGGCTCCCACACCGAGGACTGCACGACTGCAGCGGCGAGGAACAGCAGTGCCAACCCGACGATCAAGCCGATCCGCAGCCGAGGCGTCGTACAGCGGCTCCACAGCGCCCGGACGATGTCGAGGCCCTGGCGGCCCCGGTGGAGGAACCCGGCCAGCCGTCGACCGGTATGGCGGTGCTCGAACGCGATCGGCGCCTCGACCACCCGATGACCGCCGCGGACTGCGTCGATCGTCATCGCCGTCTCAAGCCCGAAGCGGTCGGCCAGCACCATCGATCGGAGCACGTCGCCTCGCACTGCACGCTGGCCTGACAGGGGTGTGTCGGTCTCGAAGCCGGATGCCGAACGGATGCCGCGAGAGGCCAGTTCCTTCACCTTTCCAAAGCCGCCACGGGTGCCGGCCGCAGTGACCGGAACGCCGATGACGACATCGGCTTCATCCCGCAGGATGGGCCCGAGCAGCGCATCGGCGATCGCCGCGGTGTCGCCGAGATCGGCATCCATGAGCACGTAGATGGCTGCAGTGGGTGCCGCGTGCATGCCGGCCGTGACCGCGCCACCCTTGCCGATGTTGTGGGGCAGCACCACCACGGTGAGCCGACCTGTATCGCCGCGGCCTGTTGCATCGGCCTGCACGGCATCGAGCGCGGTCATTGCCGTCGTCGCGGTCGCGTCCCGTGAGCCGTCGTCGACGACCACGACGTGGTCGATTCCCGGCGCGGCGAGCAGTGCCCGAACCGTCGCACCGATCAAGTCGGCGCGGTCCTTGGCCGGAACGATGGCGACGACGGCAGCGTCCGCAGGTGCGCGGCCGGAAACTGGCGTGGTCATGGCGCAGGCAGCAGGCTGGTCGCGCCCTTGCCGGTTCCGTAGCTGCCGACGATCTTGCGACCGAGGTCCTCCGCCGCGAACACCGATGCGACGCGACCGCTCAGCTCGTCGAAGTCGTCGACCGTCGATACCTTCGTCGCCAGCAACGGGTCGTCGCGGATGGCGGACACGAACACCGGCCCGGACCGCTGCGCACCCTCGATCGTGGGCGTCACGACCGCCTCGATGGACAGGGCCCGCGCCGTCCCGTCCGCGCTGAGGGCCCGGAGGAACGGCAACAGGAAGGCCTCGTCGGGAACAGCGCTCGCAGGTCCCGACACGGCAACGATCAACGTCCCGCCCGCGAACACCGGTATCGCCGCGGTGACCTGACCTTCAGGCGAGCGGAACTCGAAGAACCCCGAGGAGGCGAGGTTGGCCAGAGATGGCGTCTCCCCGGGCTTCACGACTGCATCGACGACTCGTTGGCGCAGGAGGTGACGGATCGTCGACTCCCGCTCGGAGGCAGCGCCGAGGGCATCGTGGGCGGCGGTGAGATCGGCCGCCGTCGTCAACGCGACTCTCGGATCGAGGTGCAGTTCACCCTGGATGATCGCGCCTGCGGCCATCAGCTCGAGCCGCACGCCTTGGACGACGGTTTCGTCGACGCCGGCCGGAGCCACGAGCAGTACCGGCACCGCAGTGAGGCGACCGCGGATGATCCGTGCCTCGCCTTCCTTCGCGAAGCGCTCGCTCTTCGCCAGTTGCGCCTTGAGCGATTCGATGGTGACGGCCCGTTGGCGCAATTGACGGTCGAAGCCGTCGATGTCACGGTTCAATTGGCTGACCAGGCCCTGATCGACCACGGTTGCGCCCACGGCGATGCCGATCCCCAGCGCCAGGAACACGGCGACCAGCGAGACGATGTGGAAGCGGAGGTTGATCACCGGCGCCATTCCCGGAACCGGATCGAGATGCTCTGCCAGAACACACGGAAGGGCGGCGAGAGCGCGATCACGAGCAGTAACACCATCATGGCCGCGACAACGAGGAGGGTGATGTCGCGCTTCCGGGCGCGTGACTGGTAGAGCTGGTTGACACCCTTCGCGTCGACCAGGATCGGACCGACCTTCAGACGGGTGAGGAACGTCGAGGCCATGCCCGGCCGGCCCTTGTCGAGGAAGTCGACAAGCGAGACATGCGTTCCGACGGCCACGATCAGCTCGGCACCCTTCTCGTAGGCCAGCAGCATGGCGACGTCCTCGCTGGTGCCGGCGAGCGAGAACGTGGTGTGGGGAACGCCCTCCTCGGTGAGGCGCACCGCTCCTGGGGCCGTGCCGTTCGCATATGCGTGGACGATGAGCTGCGCACCGCACCGCAGCGCCTCGCGCGAAACCGAGTCGAAATCGCCGAGGATCACGTCGGGCTTGTGACCGGCCTTGAGCACCGCATCGGCACCGCCGTCGACGGCGAAGATCACCGGTCGGAGGTCACGGATGTAGGCGTTCAGCGCGGCCAGATCTTCCTTGAACTGGTCGCCTCGGACAACGATCAGCACATGGCGGCCTGCCACCTTCACATCGAGATCCGGCACCGGCGGCGACTCGAGCAACAAGTATTGCTCTGCGCGCATATATTCGAGTGTGTTCTCGGCGAAGCGCGTGAGCTCGAGTCCGATGGTCGCCTTGGCCGACTCGACACTGGCGTCGAGGCTCTCCATGGTCTGGACGACGCCCTCCGCCACGACGGAGCCCTGGCAACGGATCTGGCCATCGTCGAGGGTGATGACCGACCCCTCGGCGATGGCGTCGAGCGCCGCGCTTCCGGCACAGTCGATGAGCGGGATACCCGCGGCGACGATCAGCAATGGACCGACGTTCGGGTACCGGCCGGTGATCGAGGCCGCAGCGTTCACGACCCCGCCGACCCGCGCGGCCACGAGTGCCTCGGCCGCGACGCGGTCGAGATCGGCGTGATCGATGACGGCGATGTCGCCCGGCTGCAGTCGCTGGGTCAGGTCCTTCGTACGCCGTCCGACCCGCGCAGTACCGATCGTCTGTGCGCGTACTACTGCGGGTCGGGCCATCAGGCCCCCGGCGCTGGACGCGTGGGTTTGCGCGTCGCGCGCCTCGGGGTCGGCGCAGTCGGTTGCGGCGGCTTGGGTTTGCGCGCCTTCCGGGTTGACGTCGGTTCCGAGTAGGCGGCGCTGCGGGTGCGCGAGTCCAGCAGCTCCTGCGCGTGGACGCGGGCCGTGGTGCTGTCGGGACGACCGGACAGCATGCGGGCCAGCTCGGCCACCCGGCCTTCGTCATCGAGCAGACCGACGGCGGTGATCGTGCGGCCGTCGTGCTCGTCCTTGCGTACGAGGGCCTGCTGGTCGGCGAAGGCCGCGACCTGGGGGAGATGGGTGACGACGAGGACCTGTCGACCGGCAGCGAGGTCGGCCAGCGCACGTCCCACCGCGACGGCGGCCTGCCCGCCGATCCCCGCATCGACCTCGTCGAACACGAGGGTCACCGGACGGGTGGCCGGACCGGCGTTCGGCGACTTGGACAGCGGGCTCTCCAGGAGCGCGAGGCGCAGCGCCAGCATGATGCGGGCCAACTCACCGCCCGACGCCACCTTCGTCAGCGGAAGTGCCGGCGATCCGGGGTTGGCCGCAAGCAGGAAGCTGACCTCGCCGTCGCCATCGCCATCGGTGCGCTGCTCGCCGGGAGTTGTCGTGCCGGAGCCGACCTGCACGGCGATCCGCGCCTTGGGCATGGCCAGCGCGCCGAGCCGTTCCTCGATGGCTGCGGCAAGACCCGGTGTCACCCGGCGGCGGGCTGCGGTCACCTCGCCGGCCAGGCGTTCGGCGCCCTGGCGCGCGTCAGCAAGCATGCGACCGAGCTCGGCCGCCCGCTGATCGTGGGAGAGGAGTTCGTCGAGGCGACCACGGGCTTCATCGGCGAAGGCGATGACCG
>JAYUDQ010000512.1:0-4502 GCA_043739745.1 Acidimicrobiia bacterium
GCCGGCAAGGGCTACGCCAAGGCCGTCGCCGGGCTCAACTCGTACTGCAAAGACTCGCTCACGGGCTGAACCTCTCAGCGAGCGGCGGCTACTTCGCCATGAACGTGTCCGCGTGCGCCGCCCGCAGCGCCGCCTTCTGGACCTTCCCCATCGCGTTTCGCGGCAGGTCCTCCACGATGAAGACGACCCTCGGCTGCTTGAAGCGTGCGAGGCGACCATCGAGCGCCGACAGGATCGTGTCGCCATCGACCTGAGCGCCCGGCCCGACGACCACGAAGGCCGCTATCCCTTCGCCCATGTCCGGGTGCGCAAGCCCGACGACCGCCGACTCGACCACACCCGGCACCTCGTCGATGAGCAACTCGATCTCCTTCGGATACACGTTGTAACCGCCGGCGATGATCAGGTCCGACTCCCGGCCCACGAGCGAGAGCCGACCGGAAGCATCGATCGTGCCGACGTCACCGGTGATGAAGAACCCATCCGGACGGAACGACGCCGCCGTCTTGTCCGGCATCCCCCAATAGCCCTTGAACACGTTCGGGCCGCGGACTTCGACCACCCCCGTCTCACCCGTGGCCACGACGCTGCCGTGTTCATCGGCGACCCGCACGGAAACCTCCGGGAGCGCGAACCCGACCGTCCCCGCGATCCGATCGCCGATGAGTGGATTCGATGTGATCATCCCCGTCTCGGTCATCCCGTAGCGCTCGAGGATCGTGTGCCCGGTCTTGGCCTCGAATGCCCGGAATGCCGTTTCGGTGAGTGGTGCCGAACCGGCGACGAACAGACGAACCGACGCACAGTCTTGGGGACCGAACAGAGGATCAGCCACTAAGCGCGCATAGAATGTGGGAACACCCATCATGACCGTGCACTGGCGCAGCTGCTCACGCACGACCCTGACCTCGAATCGGGGCAGGAAACGGACCTCGGCCGCGCTCAGCATGGCGCAGTGCAACGCAACGAACAGCCCGTGGACGTGGAAGACCGGCAGTGCGTGCAGCAACACGTCATCTGCGTTGAAACCCCATAGCCCGTGGAGCGCGATCGCGTTCGTGGTGAGGTTGGCACAGGTGAGCATGGCGCCCTTCGAGCGGCCGGTCGTGCCCGACGTGTAGAGCATGGCGATCATGTCGTCGGCGGCACGGTCGGCGATGCCGTCGAATGGTTCCGCACCCAGACCGAGAAGTGACGCCAGCGTTGCCACCTGCGGACCGCCCGGAGGGTCCTGACCTTCTCGGCCGACGAACACGACCGGCGAGGCATCGTCGGTGAAGTACGTGACCTCGGGAAGCGTGTACGCCTCGTTCAGCGGGAGGTACACGGCTCCCACGCGGAGGCAGCCCAGGTAGAGCGCGACGGAGTCGTTGGACTTCTCCAACTGGGCCGCCACCCGATCGCCGGGTGCAACCCCGAGCGCTCGAAGTGCACCCGCGAACTGCGCACTGCGCGAATCCATGTCGCCGTACGTCGTGGTGGCGCCGTCAGGTTCGACCAGGAAGGGCCGATCAAGTCCGCCGGCGAACCGAGACCGGAGCAGCGCATAAGGATTGGCGTTCGTCACGCGGCGATCCTTGCACCGCACTCAGCAGGTTTCCTTCGCTCAGTCGGCGGCGAGCAGCTGGTACAGCCGCTTGCGTGCGTCCTTGACGATCTCGGTCGCCGACTCGATCTGGGCCGGGTTGCCGGCCATCACGACCTGCTTGGCCGCAAGCGCGACACCCTTCATCGCGTCGAAGAGCTGCACGGCCTGCGGCCGACCTCGACCCTCGCGGCCCCACGGGTCGTCGCCACCGGCGGCAATGCGCGCTTCGGCGTCGGTCCGACCGGCCTCGGTCAGCTCGTAGACCCGCTTGCCGTCGCGGTCGACGGCGGTCACGAGCCCTTCGTCCTCCAGCAGCTGGAGCGTCGGGTACACGGAACCCGGGCTCGGCTTCCATGCCCCTTCCGTCTTCTCCTCGATCCGCTGGATCAGCTCGTAGCCGTGTCCCGGCGCCTCGGCCAGGATCGTGAGGAGGGCGTTGCGGATCTCCCCGCGCCGGGTGCGACCGCGGGGGCCATGGCGTCCCTCCTCGTCGTCGCGATGGAAGCGATGACCGCCCCGGAAGCCCGGACCGGGAGGCGACGAGGGCGGGCCGCCCCAGCCGCCGCGACCGCCATCTTCCTCGAACGGTCCCCGCGGTCCGCGTCGGGGTCCCCGACCCCTGTGCTCGGCGAATCCGCCGGTGTTTCTGTCGTCGTGTGTGAATCCACGCATGGTGCATCTCCCGTTGTTCAGACGTGATCGCCCCTTGGCGATCCGTTCACGATCTAATAACGATATATCGCGATAGTTCATTCCGTAAGTCCTTTCTGGCCCCTACCCGGGCGGCGGAAGGGGTCATGACGTGGCAGCATGGAAGCGCTCTCAGCCGGCCTACCCACTCCCGGAGTTCCCATGCCCGTACGCCCATCCGCCCAGGTCGACGCCTGGATGGCCGCGCTCACCGTTGAAGAGAAGTGCAAGCTGCTGGGCGGAGCCAGTGGCTGGCGAACGTTCCCGATCGAACGCGTCGGGGTACCCGCCCTCAAGGTGTCCGACGGACCCAACGGGGTACGCGGCGAAGGCGCCGGGTCCCGCTCGACGCCGGGGGTCGCGCTGCCCGTGGGCATCGCCCAGGCCGCGTCCTGGGACCCTGCGCTGCTGCAAAGAATCGGCGATCTCCTCGGGCGCGAGGCCGAGCGCAAGCGGGCCCATGTGGTGCTCGGGCCCACCGTCAACCTTCAGCGGACCCCCATCGGCGGCCGCACGTTCGAGTGCTTCTCCGAGGACCCTGAGCTGTCGGCGCAGCTCGCCGTCGGCATCGTGAAGGGCATCCAGGCGCACGACGTCGGCGTGACGGTGAAGCACTTCGTCGGCAACGACTCCGAGCGCGAGCGGATGACCGTCGACGTGAAGATCGACGAGCGCACGCTGCGCGAGCTGTACCTGCGTCCGTTCGAAGCCGCCGTCGTCGACGCCGGGGCCACCGGTATTATGAGCGCATACAATCAGCTCAACGGCGAGTTCTGTGCAGGCAACCGGACGCTTCTCACCGACATCCTGCGCGAGGAATGGGGCTTCGACGGCTTCGTCGTGTCCGACTGGTACGGCGCCCACGACACCGTGGCCTCTGCCCATGGCGGCATGACGCTCGAGATGCCCGGGCCGTCACGGGTGTACGGCAAAGCGCTGTTCAAGGCGTTCAGCGAAGGGCTGGTCGAGGAGAAGCGCATCGACGAGCTCGTCTCCGACCTATTGGCGCTCATCGAGCGCACCCACGCGGTCGAGCGGAGCGCCGATGGCGAAGAGCGCACCGTCGATGACCCCGCCGAGCGGGCGTTGTGCCGTGAGGCCGCAGTCGCAGCCATGGTGCTGCTGCGGAATGACGGTCTGCTGCCGCTCAACCCCGATGCGCTGAAGACCGTGGCGCTCATCGGTCCGAACGCCCTCGAGACGCGCACCATGGGTGGCGGAAGTTCCAGCCTCCGACCGATCTCGCAGCGGACCATCCTCGAGGCCCTCACCGACCGCCTCGAGGCGACGCTCGTCTACGAGAAGGGTGTCAGCATCGACAAGGCCACGGCACTGCCGCTACGCGACCAGCTCGTCGGCCCCGATGGCGCGCCAGGCCTCGTCATCCAGTACGCGAACGGCCGCGACGCCGATGCACCGGCGCTGTTCGAGGACCGTTCGTCAAACGGGCTCGTCACCTTGTTCGGCACCGTTCCGCCGGGCGTCACGCCTCGCTCGTTCCAGATCCGCCTCGTGGGCTCGTACCTGCCGATGGTGGACGGACCGCACAAGGTCGGCGCCATCACGACGGGCGGGCTCACGCTGGACATCGGCGACCGCCGCCTCGTCGAAGACCCCGAACGGCTCGTCGAGCGAAGCGACGCGTTCTTCGGCTACGGCAGCATCGAGCAGGTCGGCGTGGTCCAATTGACAGCCGGTGTGCCAGTTTCCATCCACGCCGTGATGGGCGGCGACGGCGGCTTCGTGGCGCTGCGCCTCGGCATCGAACCTCCGGAGCCGGCCGATCTCATGGACCGCGCCGTGGCCGCCGCGGCTGCCGCCGATGTCGCCATCGTCGTCGTCGGCACCAACGACGAGTGGGAGACCGAGGGCAGCGACCGCGACACGATCGCGCTGCCCGGACTCCAGGATGAGCTCGTCCGCCGCGTCGTCGCCGCCAACCCGCGCACGATCGTCGTCGTGAACGCCGGATCGCCGGTGTCGATGCCGTGGGCCGACGACGTGTCCGCGATCGTCACCACGTTCTTCGCCGGGATGGAGCAGGCCGACGCGCTTGTCGACGTGCTCACCGGTGTCGCCGACCCCGGCGGCCGACTGCCCATCACCTACCCCAAGCGCCTCGAAGACTGCCCAGCCTGGCCCTACTACTTCCCCGTCGACGGCGTGCAGTCCTACGGCGAGCGCTGGCGGATGGGATACCGCGGGTACGAAGCCGCCGGCACCG
>JAYUDQ010000513.1:0-1600 GCA_043739745.1 Acidimicrobiia bacterium
GCGGTGAGGTAGCGAAGCACGGCAGTGAGTCTACGGGAGGGGTAGCGGCGTCCGGGTTGGGTCAGGTGATGATCCGGGCCACGATCCCCGGCCAGAGCACGAACACCAGCCCCCCGGCGGCGAGGTAGGGGCCGAACGCGATCTGCGACTTCCGGGTGCCGCGTCGGGCCACGATCAGGGCGAGCCCGGCAATCGAACCGAGGAGGAAGCCCGCAAGTAGGCCGAGGTACACATGCCGCCAGCCGCGCCAGCCGAGGAAGAGCCCGAGCAGCAGTGCGAGCCGGGCATCGCCGTCGCCCATGCCGCTGGGCGCGATGAAGGCCAGCAGCCAAAGGAACGCGCTCGCCGCCAGACCGCCGATCGCGGCCCGCTTCCACCAGTCCCAGGTCCCGTCGTTCGCTGCGGCGACCGCCAGCAGTGCCGCGCCCAACACGGTCGCCGGGTAGATGAGCCGCGTGGCGATGCGGTGGATGCGGAAGTCGACGAGGACCACGCTGACCAGCACGAGTCCGAGCAGCAGCATCGCAGGAAGCTCCGCGCGCATACCGATCCGCCACCCCACAAGCGCTCCGACGGCGACCGAGCCGGCCTCGGCGGCGACGTCCCAGCGGCTGATCGGCGCGGCACACGAACGGCACCGACCGTGCAGTCGTGCGAACGACACGAAGGGCACCGCATCGAAGGGCGCTATCGGGGCACGGCACGAGTCGCAGCGGAACGGCAGGGTGAGCGGCTCGGCGCCCTCCCGAAGCGGCGGGCGTGCACTGAGCAGTGACACCGCGGGTGCCGCGGCCATGCCGACAGCGGCTCCGATGAGGGCGGCGAGCACGGGCCGAAACCCTATCGGTGCTGCTCGTCCGTCGAACGCATGCCGCGCCGATTCCTCAGGACGCGCGCCCAAGCTCAGTCCTACGGGCGAAGCTCAGCCTCGACCGCTTCGCGCATCGCGTCGAGCGGTGCATCCAAACCGGTCCACAGCGTGAACTGGCGACCAGCCTGGTGGAGCAGCATGCCGAGCCCACCCACCGCCAGCGCACCGCGCGCGGCAGCCGCGGCCAGCAGCGGCGTGACGAGCGGGTGATAGACGAGGTCGTTGACGACCTGGCCGGGGCCGAGCCGCTCCGGGTCGATGGGCAACTTCCCCTCCCCGCCCATGCCGAGGGGTGTCGCGTTGATCACCAGGTCGCATTCGTCCGCACGGTCCGCTGACCCGTGTCGAGCCACAGCTCCACCGAGGGCGACTGCCGCGGCAGCCCGAGCTGGGTCGCGGTTGACCACGACGATCGACGCGGCGCCAGCAGTCGCGAGTGCGAGGACCACCGCTCGCCCGGCCCCTCCCGCGCCGACGACCATGCACCGTTTCCCCGCGACATCGACTCGGGCGGCGCACAGTGCGTCAACGAACCCTTCACCGTCAGTGCTATGCGCGCATAGGGAATTGTTCGGACTCCTGACGATGGTGTTGGCCGCACCCAGTAGGCGCACGGTCGGACTGACGTCGTCGACCGCAGCGAGGATGTCCGCCTTGTGCGGCATCGTCACCGAGAGCCCCGCGATCCCCAACGTCCGCATAGCCCCGACCGCAGCTGCGCCGTCCCCG
>JAYUDQ010000514.1:0-11108 GCA_043739745.1 Acidimicrobiia bacterium
GCGACGCTGATCGAGGGAGACATGCCCCGGCCGCATCGCTCCGACATCAGTGTGCGTGGCTACGTGCAGCGGGCGTTGCGTTCGGGCTTCCCCGAGCCGGCCCTGATGACGACCGATCGTGGACGGGCAAGGTGGCTCGCCTCATATGTGGATCAAATGGTCACACGCGACGCGCAGTCGATCTCCCCGGGACGCGATCCTCAGCGGCTGCGCGCGTATCTCGCGGCCGTTGCCCTCAACAGCGCTGGTGTCGTCGATGACATCACACTGTGGACCGCGGCCGGCATCGCCAAGGACACCGCTCGCGCCTACGACACGCTGCTCCGGAACCTCCTCGTCATCGACCGGCTCCCTGCATGGACGAGCAATCGTTTCAAGCGTTTGACGCTCGCGTCGAAGCGCTACCTCGTCGATTCAGGCTTGTTCACCGGCGTGCTGGGGTTGACCGAGAACGACGTGTTGTCTGATGGTGACCTCCTGGGGAGGTTGATCGAGACGTTCGTCGTCGCGCAATGTCGGGCCGAGTTCGCGGTCATGTCACCGGCGCCGAGGATGCACCATCTTCGGTCGAGCGAAGGCCACCACGAGATCGATCTCGTGGTGGAGGTAGGCGCCAGGCGACTACTGGCAATTGAGATCAAGGCCACTGCGACTCCTGACCCGGGCGACGCACGCCATCTTCGTTGGTTTCGTCGCGAGCTCGGTGACGATCGCGTCACGACGATCCTGCTTCACACCGGTCACGAGACGCTCACCTTCGACGACGGCACGATCGCAGCACCGATCTCCGCCATTTGGAGCTGATGCATGCCGCCCGGTCTGGGCTCAAGAACTTGCGGGTGCGCTGCAACGAAGGGGCCGATACTCTGGCAGGACCAGGCAATGGGTGTCGCGCCCCGTCCCTGTCACGCCGACCATTCCGGCCGCACCCTTCGGCCCAGGCGCGACGGTTCGTGGAGCATTCGCGCTGTCTGTTGTGCTCGGCTGCTCGGCTGCTCGGAGTTGGCGGTGGCATAAATCGGGGTCTTCTGTCATCTTCGTGGGTCGCGCTCGAACGCTGACTTGGGCATGTTGATGTCAGGAATGCGCTGCTTCTCATCGAGCGAGATCGGCATTTCGCGCATCGAAACGCGCAAAGCCAGCAGTGGCGGCCACCCGCTGATCGGCGTCGACGAAGAGCCCTTCGCCCCCTAACAAGCTGATCGTCAGACGTGTCGAGGCGAAGTCGACCATCGCCACTTTCGTGAGCACTTCCGCCCACCAGGTCTGACCGGCGATGATCGAGGCCGCGAGTAGGTCGTGGCACGGCGCCGCGGTCCGAGGGTTGACGAGGTGGTTGCGTTCCTGGCCGCTCATCGACCAGCGGCGGACAAGGCGATTGCTCGTCGCCAGTCCCTGATCAACCAGCAGCACCGCACACAGGAGGTCGTCTTCGATCGTCGGGTTGGCTATGCCGATGCGCCACCCGCCGGCCGGTGCTTCACCGGACACGCGAACGTCGCCACCCATGCTCACGCAGGCTCCATCAACGCCGACGTCGAGCAGGGCCTCGACGATGAGGTCGGCCGCGAGTCCCTTTCCAAGTCCACCAGGGTCGAATCGCACGCCCGGGGGGAGGGTGACGGTTCTGTTGGCGGCGTGTAGCTCGATGCCCTTGCATCCCGGCGCGGGCCGCAGTTGCCGTTCTGGTGCTGGGCGGTGGCCGATGTGCTCGAAGGAGCGGTCGTATCCCGATCGCTCGAGAATGTCGAGAACGGTTGGGTCGAAGCGTCCGCTCGTCAATCGATGCGCGGCAACGCCGTGATCGATCAGCAGAAAGGTGTCATGGCTCACGCGGCACGCCGTCCCCGGGGACGCGTTCAACCGGCTCAGCTCGCTGGAGTCGCGGAAGCGGCTCCAGCGCTGCTCGAGGTCGGCCGCTCGTTCCGCGGCGAGAGCGAGGGCCCGTGCGGGGCCACCGATGACGGTGACGGCGCAGGGCGAGCCCATCGCAACGAATGCGGCGGATTCGGTCGCCGCCACCTTCAGGCGAAGGCGGCGGTAGCCCCGCCAGCGACGCCCCCGGGGTTGACGACCGCGCCGGCCACGAGGGCCTGTCCGGGTGTGCCGGAGATCTTGCTGCCGCTGGACACCGTGATGACGCCTGCGGTCGCGGCGGCCAGCGTCCCGGTGCAGGTGTAGCTGATGGGTGAGGCGGGCACGGCCGCATAGGGGCTGCACGACCACGCGCCCGACGTGCTCGTAGCCTCAAGGTAGTGGGGCAGGGCGCCGGTGGCAGAGAGCGTGATGACAACCGTGAGGTTCGCGGTCGAGGTGCCATCGTTGGAAACGGTCGTGTCCATACGGAGGGGTGCGCCGATCGCAGTGGCGAGGAACGCCTGGGCCACGCGCACCGTAGGGACCGGGCGCGCAATCGTCGTGGTTGTCGTGGTCGTCGTGCTCGGGGTCGTCGTGGTGCTTGTCGTCGTGCTCGTGCTTGTCGTCGTGCTCGTGCTTGTGTTCGTAGCGGCCGTCGTTGTGGTGGCGGGCGCAGCGGTACTCGTTGTTGCCGGCGGTGCAGTTGTGGTCGCGGGCAGCGTCGTCGATGTCGGGGCTACGGTCGTCGCGGGCGGCGTCGAGGTGGTGGTTGCGGTGACGACCGGTGGGGTGGTCGTCGAGGGATCCTGTTCGTCGTCGCCGTCCTCCCCCTCGTGACCATCCGGGGCCTCTCGATGCGGGGGATGCGTCGTGATCGTGCTCTGACCCTCGCGTTCTCGTCCAGGTCTCGGAGACGTCGCAGCGGTCCTCTGGTTCTCGTCCTTGCTCGCCATTGCGGGGATGGCGAACGGTGTCGCCCCGAGCATGGTGAGTCCAGTGGCTGAGAGCATGATCAGCTGTCGCTTGGATGTGGTTCTGCGCACGTCGTTCTCCTTGTGGTCCGAGTGTGGTCCGACGTGGCGATCCTGCGAGACCAAACCCCAAATGAGCCCTAACTCACGAAGACTTAGGGACGCCTTGAGGGACGCGGCGGCCGACGCCGGCGGGGCGGCGGCTGACGAGCGGCACCTCGAAGGTCGCCCGCAACCCTCCTTCGCCTGGCGCGATCAACGTCAGCGTGCCCAAGGCGCGCTCCGCCGTTGATCGCGCGATCGACAGCCCGAGGCCGGTGGAGCCCGATCCGCTTGCGCCTCGATGTTCCACCGCGCGGTCCATGCCAGGTCCGGCGTCATCGATCTGCAGCCCGACGCGGTCGCGCATCCGCACAACGCTCACCCGGAATGGTGTTCCCTCGTCGGTGTGCGCGAACACGTTCTCGATCAGTACGTCGACCGCAGCGCGAAGTGACTCGGCCGAGATCGCGACCCAAGCCGTTCCTGTGACGGACTGGACAGTGAGGTTGCGACCCTGATCCTCAGCCAGCACACGCCAGAACTCGGTCCGTTCGTGCACGACCTCGACCAGGTCGCAGGACGCGGCGGCCTGCCAAGTCGGCGCGCGCGCGGTGCGGATGAGGTGATCGACGGCTTTCGTGAGCTCATCGACATCGGCCACCACTCGGCGCGCCTCGTCCGGGTCGCGGAGACCTTCGGCGTCGAGCCGCAGCGCCGTGATCGGAGTCCGGAGCCGATGGGACAAATCGGCAATCGCTTCACGTTCGATGGCAATGAGCTCGCCGATCCGCACGGCGAGAAGGTTGAGGGTATGGCCGACCTCCTGAACCTCGACGGGCCCTTCCGGGACCACCCGGGCGGAGAGGTCCCCTTGTTCGAGCGCTCGCGTGGTCGACGCCAGCGAGGTGATGGGGGCAACGATCGAGCGGGCGAGTCGGTCCGATACCGCGACGGCGAGGGCAACAAGGATCGCGCCCAGCCCAGCGAGGATCGCCCAAGCAGTGTGCACCCCCCGCTGAAGCACCGAGTCAGTGACGGTCACCCGCACAACCGCCATGCCGTCGCCAAGAACGGTGGGAGTGAGCACCTCCACGCCGCTGTCGGTGCGTGCGGTAAGCGCCACCCCAGAGCGAGCTCGCTCGAACGCCACGGAACGGGCGAACGGCTCTCCGAGCATCGTGCCGTCGGGCATCACGACGGACACGGTCCGGTTCAGCAGGTCGCTGGTCTGGCGGATCAGCTGCGAGAGGCGGGCCGGGTCGTGCACGGCCGCGATGGACTGCACAAGCGACTGGGCAGTGAGCTGCGCCTGCGACGTGGCTCGGTCCCGCGGGATCGTCGAGACCGCGCGCGCCAGGGGGACAAGCAACGCGAGAACCACAAGGGACGTTGTGGCGAGGGCGACGAGCGCGAGTTGTCGCCGCACCTGGGGTCAGCGGTCCGGTACGACGAGCTTGATCCCGACACCGCGCACAGCCCGCAGGTAGCGGGGCGCGGCGGCGGTCTCGCCGAGCTTGCGCCGAAGCCACGACAGGTGCACATCTACAGTCTTCTCGCTGCCGCCCCACGGCTGGCGCCACACCTCAGCCAACAACTCGTTTTTGGTGACGACGACGCCAGGTCGCGCGGCAAGGTACGCGAGCAGATCGAACTCCTTGCGCGTGAGTTCGATCGCGCTTCCGTCGAGCTCGGCCGCATGATGACGGGGATCGATCCGCAACCCGCCGACTTCGATGATGGGCGTCCCCTCCACAGAGCGTGTCCTGCGCAGCAGGGCGACGATACGAGCGTCGAGTTGCTCGACGCTGAAGGGCTTGGTGATGTAATCGTCTGCACCGGCCAGAAGGGTGCAGACGATCTCGTCGTCGTCGTCACGCGCCGTTGCCACGATGACGGGAACGTTGCTCACCCGCCGCAGCTCCCTGAGCAAGGTCCGCCCGTCGATGTCCGGCAGACCAAGGTCGAGCACCACCACGTCAGGAGGATCGGCCACGGCAGAATCGAGGCCGGCAAAACCCCGCCCGTGGGACGTGACCACGTGGCCACGCGAACGCAATGCCCGCTCAAGCGACTCGCGGATCCGGGCATCATCCTCGATCAAGGTCACCCGTGGCATGGCCGCCGAGGCTAGGGCATCGGTGAATATCCGGAGCGGCTCGCCGGATCATTTAGGGATTACTTAGCCCGGTGCGCCGAGAATTCCTGCATCATGACTGCGGTGCCGAGGCCACTGTTGTTCGCCGTCACCTGGGCGCTAGGAACCGCGACGGCAGGGTCGATCGGCTGGGCGCTGGTAGCGAACGTGACCAGTCAGGTCGCACCGGCACAGATGGTCACGGTCTCTCCGTCGGCGACCGCTCCCTACGGGACCACTGTTGCGGCACCGAATGCCGTGCCCGGCCACACCGTGGTGCCCGGGTCATCCCACGCCGCGGCGCCGAGATCCGACGTGCTGGAGTGGCAGCCACCGATCCGGGCCACGGCCGATCCGACTGCGTCCGGTCCCGTCGCAGTCGCTCGCACAGTTGCCCCGTCGCCGACAATGGCAGCACGCGTTGCGCCGAGCGAGGCTGCGTCGACGGTGTCGACTACGGCGCGCAAGCCGGCTGCGATCGCAACGCCAGGAACCGCACCTTCCACCCCCGTCGTGGCTGCCGCGCCGACCCGGATCACCGTGCGGATCGCTACGACCTTGGCCCAGCGCATGGCGCCTTCCACACAGGCCTCGAGAACCCGTGCGACGTCGACCAGGAGTGGGTCGACATCGTCGACAGTGGCTTCTGCAACCACGCCGCCGGCCGCACCCACGCACGCCGGGGGGACAACGCCATCGTCGGCGAATGCCTCCAAAACATCGGCCTCCGCACCACAAGCGAACAGCCCGACGGTCTCAGCACCCACCCAGGAGACGGTGACCACCGCGGCGCCGTCACCGACCACTGCATCGACCGCCACGACCGTCGTCGCTGCGACGACGCTACCGACGTCGATTTCGCTACCGTCCACGACCGCGGTCGCGACGACCACAGTCGTCGTGACGTCGGTGCCAACAACCACCGCGCCGACGACAACCGTCGTCGTCACCACGCAACCACCATCGCCGTCTGCTGCGTTCGCATCGAAATATGGGAGCGTGGGCGTGCACTGCAATGGCAATGCGATTGTGCTCGACTTCGCGACTCCGATTCCCGGCGCGAGCGTGATGGTCGCCAACCCCGGGCCCGAAGAGATCGAAGTTTCGTTCAAGAAGGATGGTAGGGAATCGGGGATCCATGCCCGTTGCCAGGCAGGTGTGCCGAGGGAAGACCCACATAGCGACGAATGAACTGCGCTAAGTCTTCGATAAAGAACGCTGAATTAGGACTCATTTGATCGTTCGCATCGCAGCCTGTGCCGGTGAACCGGTGAGGAGAACGATGCAGGCAACAATCAGTAGGGAGTCCATTGCATGGGTCGTCGGGTTGTGCGCGCTCGGAGGGTCGATCCTCGCTGCGACGCAACTCGACGTGTTCGGCGTTCCAAACCCATCCGTGCTTGCGAGCGCTCATGCGGCAGACGTCCCTCCCGACGCAGCCACACCGCTCGCCGATTCGGCGCTGGAATGGGAACCGGCGTACGGGGTTTCCGGGACCGGTGAACCGGCGCCCCGCGCGAGCGTCGACATGCCTGGCAACCCAGCAGCAGCACCACCACAGCTGCTCGCGGCAACTGCGTCGGTCGTCGGCGGCGGCCCGGCCCAAACCGCTGCAAGGCGCGCATCGCACCTACCAGCACGCGCTCGGTCGACTACAGACGCCGGTCGCGTCCATGCGACCGCGCCCACGGTTGCGACCCTTGCCGCGCCGGCGCTGGCATCGGCAGAGCGCTCGCCGGCAACGATCAGCGCCTCGCCAACGTCGGCGCGAGCGAGCGGGCCCGGGCCGAGTACGGCGACCACCTTCGCGTCGTCGCTTGACAACGGACCGACATCGGCGTCAGCACCGACGTTCCTGATTCCCACCTCCTCCGGCTCACCTGGGTCACGATCGCTCCCCGCAGGACCGACTCCGATCGCACCGAGTCCGACCGGCGGATCGACGGCTGCCCCGGCCACGCGCCCCACGACATCGACTCCTTCCAGGACATCGGCGCCGATCGTCTTTGTCCCCCCGACCACGCTCGCCGGCCTCGTGGTTCGGGCACCGACAAGCAGCGGCACGACTCCGCTCCCCATGTTGGCCAAGTCGTTCGCGGTCGGCAACGCCGGCACCGTCGTCCTCCAGATGCAGGGGTCCACTTTGGTGCTCGTCGCCGCCATCCCAATGGCGGGGGTTGTCGCCGTCGTGGACCTCGATGACGGACAGACGGTCGCCGTGACCTTCTTCGTCCCTGGAGGGGCCGGTCACGCAACCTTCACTGCAGCAATCAGCGGCATGCAGATCACTTACCAGATCCGAGGATGACCCCGATGGAGAACGACGCTGATGCCCGGGCCGAGCGGCTGGCCGCGATCCGCCAACGGCAGTCGAAACAGCACGACGTCGGCCACCGTGAGCTCCCTCGGTCGCCCCACCGAACTGACCTGCCGACGCTCCCCGGCCTGCTGACGCCAAGCCGACCCGAAACTGCGCAGGTGGCTGCAGCAGTGCGGAGCGACCGCTCATCACCAGGGCGCGCCACACCCGCTCGCCGGGGGCACGCCGCGGCGGCCAGTCGCATCTTCGTCGGTGCATCGTCGGCCGCGTTGACGCTGTCGTTGATGACGGCCATGGCTCGGGGTGATCGGGTTGCGGCGAGCACCACTGTCGGTTCGAGTGCCAGCACGGTATCGGCGCCAGCCGTGGCCGGTGCTTCGTTGCCCCGGGCAGGATCGCCATCGCCTGGAGCGGGGCCCGGCGGTTCCGTACCTCCGGCGGTGGTTGGCTCGCCACCGTCGGAGGTGATGCCGTCGGTGGCGCTGGCTGTCGCGCCGCCTCCCGCCGACGCTTCTGCACCAGCGACTCCAGTCGCGGTCGTTGGCGCGCGACCCGACACGACAAGCCCGACGACTGCGAGTGCGACTGCACCTGCACCCGTTGACGTCGGTGCGAGCCCGGCCCCGGCGCCGGGGTCCGGTGCGGCGGCCCCGGTCGTATCGCCATCCCGCGTCCCGGCGCCCGTAGTGCCACCATCATCCACCCCAACGACAAAGGTCCTCTCGCCCGCCGTGGGGGCGACCACCACGGCGCCGACCCGGACCGCGCCGTCGACAACCTCCGCTCCGGTAACACTCCCGCACGTCGCACCGGCGGAAGCGTTGAAGGGAACCAGCCCGGTCGCCGAGGCGCCAACGCTCGCCCCGGTCGCTCCCGCCCCAACCGTTGCCATCGCGGCGCCGCCGCTACCGACCGAGGCCGCCCCAGTCGTAGTCACGCCGCCGCCTGCGCCGGGCATAGCGCCACCGACTGCCGCCCCGCCAGTGACCACGCCGCCGCCACCGGTCACCTCACCGCCTGCGCCGGTCACGATGCCGCCTGCACCGGTCACCACACCGCCTGCGGCCACGGCCCCGCCGGCCCCGCCGACCACGTCCGCCGGACCGAGCACCCCGAAGTGAGCGCGCCATCCACCGAATCGACGGTACGGACCAAGGCCATGGGCTGCGCCGCGGAGATCATCGTGTTCGGTGGGTCGCAGCGGGTCGGAGGAGCAAGCGGGCTGACGGAGCGCGCCCTTCATTTGCTTGCCGAACTCGAGACGAGGTGGAGTCGCTTCGTCCCGAGCAGTGACATCACCACCGTCAACGCCAACCCGGGGGTGAGCGTCAGCGTGCATTGGACGACCCGCAACGTCGTTCTGCTTGCGATTGAAGCGTGGTCGCGTACAGACGGCCGCTACGACCCCACGATCCTTCCGGCGCTGAGCGCCCACGGCTATGACCGCAACTTCCGGGACATCGACGCCAACGAGAACCGGCTGTGGGACGGGTCGGTCAAACGGCCGGTGCCGTCGCCGGCTCCGGGTTGTGCGGGGATCACTGTTGACGTGGTGGGCAGCGCAATCCGCCTTCCGCGAGGCGTCGCGCTCGACCTCGGGGGAATCGGGAAGGGCTATGCGGCAGACCTGGTGGCCAGCGACCTGGTCGAGAACGGGGCGACCGGCGCGCTGGTCAACATCGGCGGCGACGTCCGCGTATGCGGCGCGCCGCCGGAAGACACATGGGTCATCCGCATCGAGGACCCGCACGATGCGCGACGGACGATTGACCTGCTCCGAATCGTCGACGGCGCGGTCGCCGTCAGTTGCACGCGCTCGCGCCGCTGGAGCGGACCACTCGGCGACTCCCATCACATCGTCGATCCAGCCACGGGGCGCCCGACTACGAGCGGCCTGTGCTGCGTTGCTGTGCTCGCAGGGGCGGGCTGGTGGGCCGAGGTGTTGACGAAGGCGATGCTGGTGGCCGGGGCCACGGACGCATTCGCGGTGCTGGACCACATTGGCGAGGGAGCCCACGCCCTCACGGTTCGTGAAGACGGATACGTCGCGAGTAGTGAAGGCCTGCGCCCGTTCAGCCACCGTGGGCAACTGCGCAGCACCTGTTGATGCTCCCGATCCTCGGAAGCCTCACCCCGAAACTCAGTTGGTACATCGCCCGTTCGAGCGGCATCGTCAGCTGGTTGCTGCTCGCCGCGTCGGTGATCTGGGGACTCGTGCTCTCGGCCCGAGTTCTCAACCGCCACACCGCGCCCGGGTGGCTCCTTGACCTCCACCGCTACTTCGGTGCGCTGTCGATCGTGCTCACCCTGGTCCATATCGCCGGACTGGTGGGCGACAACTGGCTGCACGTCGGATGGGGGGACATCCTCGTCCCGATGGCCTCGAAGTACCGACCGGGCGCAGTGGCATGGGGTGTCGTCGCGCTCTACCTGCTCCTCGCCATCGAGCTCACCTCCCTCGTTCGCAGCCGGCTCCCGCGCCGCCTATGGCGCGCCACTCACTACCTCGCCTTCCCGCTCTTTGTGGCATGCACAGTCCACGGGATCCAGGCCGGGACCGATGCCGGTGTAAGGACCTTCGGGTGGCTGATGGTCATGGGCGTGTCGGTCGTGGCCGTGCTCGCAGTGATCCGGATCGTGGCCACTCGCGACGCCCGATCCCGGAGAAGCGCGCGGGCGGGAAACGCTGGCGCCGTTGGCTCGCCGGAGACGTCGTAGCGGTCGGCAATAGACGAGCCCTGAGTCGCTGCGTCGGGCGCGCCGGCGCCATCTGGGATGCGCCTTTGGCGTGGTGGTCTTCCAGGTGACGTTGCGTGTCGGCGGAGTATTGGCCAAGCTCCAAGAACGGGCCGTCGTGCGCCCTCCGCAAACCCGGAAGATCGACTCTCAAGCGGTGGATCGGCCATGGAGGACGAGTGCCCAGGCGCAGCTTGCAAACGCACTGGTGGAGGTTGCCACGCGAACGAGGTTCCAGGTGGCCCATTTGGTTTCGTTGAACGCGGCGCGGACGAGCGCGACATTGGCGATGTGGTTGGGGTCGCCGGCGGACTTGATGGCGTCGTTGAGCGGGACGTGCACGGAGATGGTGATGGCAACGGCGATGAGGTAGGCGACGAGTGCGTAGACAATCCACGGGAAGGCGCGTTGGCCGCGATTCGCAATAGCGGCGAGTGCGGTGAGGGCTAGCGCTCCGAGGAATGTGCCGCCGATAAACCACGGATTGATGATGGCGCGGTCGATCGATTGGAACGCGCCAACAAAGGTGCGGTCGTCGGTGCGATGCAATCCGGGCATGATCGTGTGCGCATAGAAGGTGAATACTCCAGCGACGAAACCAAGGGTGATGGTCGCGGCCATCAGCGTCGGCGTTCTGAGAGAGGCGGTGCTCATGGGACTCCGTTCATTTTGATACGTCGTATCGTAACGTTGTATCGTTATGATGTCAAGCATGGGTCGACCGAAAGAACACGACGAGACCGTCCGCGCCGCACTGCTTCTGGCTGCGGAACGGTTAGTCGATGCCGGTGGGCCCACTGCGCTGTCGGTGCGCGCAGTTGCCGACGACGTCGGCACGACCACGCGCGCCGTGTACAGCGTGTTCGGCTCGAAGGCCGGCCTGCTCGAAGCGCTCGCGATCCGCTTGTTCGACGAGCTTGGCGCGGCGATCGACGCGGTCGAACTGTCCGACGACCCCGTCGCCGATGTCGTGACGGCCTCAATAGCGGGGTTCCGACGAGTTGCGTTGGAACACTCGTCGCTCTACAGCCTGGTGTTCCTTCGCGTC
>JAYUDQ010000515.1:0-26297 GCA_043739745.1 Acidimicrobiia bacterium
GACGAGCCCTGCCTCGGTCAGTTCACGAAGTCGTTCGTAGAGCACACTCGACGACATGTCGTCGCACTGGATCAGCAGCGTTCTCGCACCGAGTGGGCCGTCGCGGAGCTCCCACAGGATGCGAAGCGACCATCGTCGTCCGAGCAAGTCCATCGCCGCCATGACGGGTCGCCCGGTCGTCGATCCGCGCACGGGTCGATCCGGTCCGGGGAGCGTTCGGGAGCGTGTGGGCATGCGATCTTTCGGTGGACGTTTCGCTTTCCGCAACGATACGCTGTGTCAATGTTTCGGAAAACGAAACGCACGAGCTCTCGAGGAGGAGCGACCTATGAACTACCCACCACCACGCATCGCCGCCATCGAACCGCCCTACCCGCCGGAGATCGAGGCCCGCCTTGCGGCCATGATGCCGCCTGGCGTCCCGACGATCGCCCTTTTCCGCACGTTCGTCCGCAACCTGCCGGCGGCCACCGCGATGGGCCAGTGGGGCGGGTACGAGCTCAGCCGCAATCTGTCGCTGACCATGCGCGATCGCGAGATCGTGATCGATCGCACCTGCGCGCGCTGTGGCTGCGAGTACGAGTGGGGTGTCCACATCGCCTTCTTCTCCGAACGGGTCGGACTGACCCCGGCGCAGGTGACCTCGCTCACGGTCGGGAATACGGCCGACGTCTGTTGGACCGACGAGCGCGACCGGCTCCTGATCGCGGCCGTCGATCAACTCCACGACTCTTCCGATGTCGACGACCAGCTGTGGGGCCGCCTCGCCGAGCGGTTCGAGACCGAGCAGCTCCTCGACCTCCTCCTGCTGTGTGGCTGGTACCACGCCATCAGCTTCACCGCGAGAGCCACGCGGGTGGCGCTCGAGGACTTCGCTCCCAGGTTCGCCGACGTCGCCGGGACGGCAGGTCGCCTGGTGTGACGGCTTTCGCGTTCACCTCAGTGATCCGCCGCGTGCGAGGCTTACGGCATGCCGGATCCGCGCCAAGCCCGCCACCTTCGCCTCACTCGTGTACGCGAGGCCATGCGCGCCGCCGGTGTCGATGCGCTGCTGCTCTCCCTCGGTGCCGACCTGCCCTGGATCAGCGGCTACACGGCCATGCCGCTCGAGCGTCTGACGATGTTCGTGCTCCCGGTCGACGACACTCCGACGCTCGTCATCCCCCGCCTCGAAGCGCCCCGCGTCGATCACGACCCGGACCTCTTCGCCCTCATGCCGTGGAACGAGACGCAGTCACCCACGGCGATGGTCGCCGAGCTTGTGGGTGGCCGCACGAACCTTGCCATCAGCGACCGCTGCTGGGCGACCTTCCTCGTCGACCTCCAGGCGCTGCTGCCGAACGCGAGCTGGTCGCAGGCGTCGCGCGTCACCTCGCCGCTGCGTGCGGTGAAGGACCCGGCGGAGATCGATGCTCTCGCAAGGGCCGGCACCGCGGCCGACCTCGTCGCAGCCCAGCTCCACTCCGGCCAGATCCCCCTCATCGGCCGCACCGAAGCCGCCGTCTCGGCCGACATCTCGGCCCGGCTGCTCGCGGAGGGCCACCATGTCGTCAACTTCGCCATCGTTGCTGCCGGCGAGAACGCGGCCAGCCCGCACCACCATCCCGGGGATCGGGTCATCAGGGCCGGCGAGGTCGTGCTCACCGACTTCGGCGGCACGATGAACGGCTACTGCTCGGACATCACCCGCTGCGTGTTCACCGGTGAGGTCCCCGCCGAGTTCGCCGAGCTCTACGAGGTGCTGTTCGCGTCACAGGCGGCAGGCGTGGCGGCCGGCACCGTCGGTACGCCGTGCGAGGGTGTCGACCAGGCCTCCCGGCGGGTGATCGACGATGCCGGCTTCGGCGAGTTCTTCATCCACCGGACCGGCCACGGCATCGGCATGGAAGAGCACGAGGACCCGTACATGGTGTCGGGCAACTCGACGCTTTTGCAGGCGGGACATGCCTACTCGGTCGAACCCGGTATCTACATCAGCGGCAAGTGGGGCGCCCGCCTCGAGGACATCGTCGTCGCCACCAATGACGGACCGCTGCCGCTGAACGTCGCCGACCATCACCTGATGGTCGTCGAGGCCTAGTGGTGTGTTGGCTGGCTGTCAGCGAACCGCCCCGCTTCAAACCCCTGTCGCGGTCGGTGCCGGCATCGACCCAGGTCAGCGGCTTGCTCATGTTGGCCGTCCGCTGAAGCCGGGCGGTTGGCTGACACCCGGGTGGCGCGGGATGTCGGCGACTTGATCCGGCTCGACGCAGCGACCGTGCTGCTGCAGTGGTCGGTCGGCGGGTTGCTGTTCCTCTGGGTCACGACCCGTCACCGCACGGTCGGCCTCGGCTACGGCTGGCTGCTTCGCGGCGTGTTCGGGATCCTGGCTGCCGGTGCCGTCGTCGCCTCGCGTTTCACCGAAACGGTTGCGGTGCGGGAGGCAGCATCCGTTGGCGTCGTCGCTGCGACGATCGTTGCGCTCGGCGTGTCCATCGCCCGTCGGGCGGCAGGCGTGCGTGGGCAGCGGGACGAGGCGGCGCGGAAGCGGGCACGCGTCGGGGCGATGTCGGCGTCGACGATCGATGGGGCCGAGCCGGCCACCGCATCGATCGAGACGCGCGACCAGTTCGGTCGCGCAGTCGGTCCGGCGTCGCCGCTCCCGGGTGCGGTTGGCGTCGCCGAGTTCCCGCCGATTCTCGACCTCATTGCGCCGGCCCTCGGCCTTGTGGGCCTGGTCGCGGCAGGGTGGGCTGGGGGCGGCAGCCATCCGCTCGCCGTCGCTCGCACGATCGTCGGCGCGCTGTTCCTCGGTGCCGTCACCGACGCCATGCTGCTCGGCCACTGGTACCTCGTTCAGCCGGGGCTCTCGCGGCGGCCGATCGGCGAGCTGAACGACTGGCTCATGCGCATCTGGCCCATCGAGGTCGGACTTCTGCTCGTCCCCACCGGAATGATCTCGGTGTTGAACGGTGCGATCAGCGACCACTACGGAGGCATGCTCGGCTGGTTCTGGGTCGCATGCGCGCTTACGACCTTGGGACTCACGTTCGTCACCCGTGCTGCGCTGAAGGAACGTTTCTACTCGGCGGTGATGGCCGCGACGGGGCTGCTCTACCTTGCCATCCTCACGGCATTCGGCACGGACCTGGTCGCCCGCGCGATCCTGTCCGGCTGATGATCCGGTATCGCCACGCAGGTGCGGTGCGAGTCGTCTCTGCGCGACTCGCCGGCGTCGTGGCGGGGTCGGTGGCCATCGGCCTCGTCGTGGTGGCGCTGCCTGACGACGGCGCACGAGCGGTCGGAGTCCCGACGCGTTCCTCGAAATCGTCGTCGACCACGGCACCGGTGGCCGGGCCCAGTGTCCCTGAGCGATCCGGCGCTTCGTCAAGCCCCACGACGATCGCGGCGTGGCGTCTTCCTCCACCAAGGCCCGAGCCCGTCGCTGCTCGCCGCCCGGCGACCACGCCCGGACGGCCCGTCACATCGGCACCGCGTGGCCGCACGACCACCTCGCTCGTCGGCGGGAAAACCACCTCGACCACCTCGACCGGGCCGCGCCGCACCACCACGACTACGGAGCAGCCGGCCCCGCCGCCGGCCACGTTGGCGTTGGGCGTCACCACCATCCCGGAGTCGGTCGCGGCCGCGATCGGAAAGCCGGTCGTGCCGTTCGGTCCGGTGGCCGACTGCGCCCACCCTTTGGTGGCCATCGACCGCTGGCCGCTCCGCGCGAAAGTTGCACAGCTCGTCATGATCGGCGCCGACGGGAACGACCTCCTCGCCCTCACCACGCTCGTGCGCGATCAGCAGATCGGCGGGTTCCTGATCAGAAGCGCACCCACCACTGCGACGCAGCTGACCGCTGATCTCGCGACGCTGGCCGATCTGGCCGGGCCGATCCCGTCGTTCGTCGCGGTCGACGAGGAGGGTGGGCGGGTGCAGCCGCTGCGGGCCGTCGCCGGTTCACTGCCCAGTGCCCGCCGGCTGTCGCGATCCGACCCGGCGGAGATCCGGGCTTTAGTAGGCGCACATAGCAAAAACCTACGCGCGCTTGGCGTGACGATGGTCTTCGGTCCGGTGGCCGACGTGAGTCGTTCGCAGTCTGGGGTGATCGGCGATCGTTCCTTCGGCGGGGACCCTTTGTCGGTCGCCGACGATGCGCTTGCGTATGTGAACGGTTTGCTCGACGGAGGTCTGCTGCCGGTCGTGAAGCACTTCCCCGGCCATGGCTCGGCGTCGGGCGATTCGCATGTCGGACGCGTGGCCACCCCCGATGTCGCGGACCTCGACCGGACCGACATTCCGCCGTTCCAGATGGTGATGGCTGCGACGCCCGTGGCCGTGATGGTCGGTCATCTCGAGGTGCCGGGACTCACCGGCGATGTGCCGGCAAGCGTGTCGTCGAAGGCCATCGAACGTGAGCTCCGTGGTGTGCTCGGATTCAAGGGCCTGGTCATCACTGACTCGCTCTCGATGGGTGCCATCACCGGTCGCTGGAAGGCGCCCGAGGCGGCCGCCGAGGCCATCACGGCCGGCGCCGATGTTGCGCTGTTCGTCACGATCAGCCTTCGCGATGCGGTCGGCGTGATCGATGCACTCGAGCAGATCGTCATCGACGGGCGCCTTCCGATGGGGCAGCTCAACCGTTCGGTGCTGCGAGTGGTGCGTTCGAAGGGGCTCGATCCTTGTTCGGTCGAGACCCGCTCGCTCGTGGCCAGGCGGCCGACGGTCACGACACCGGGCTGACCTTGCGGGCTAGGGCTAGGCAGCGAAGCCGGGGTGCGGTCGGCGCCGCTCAAACCGCAATCAGCACCAGACCAAGTAGCGCGAACCCGAGCCCGGCCACCTGCACCGGCCGCAGCCGCTCTCCGTCGATCACGCGCGCCAGCCCGACAGTCGACACCGGGTAGAGCGAGGCCAGCACGGCAAGCAACGACAGCAGGCCGTGGCCGATCGACAGCACGTAGAGCACGTTGGCCAGCTGGTCGAGGACGCCGGCGAGCGCGACGAGCGGCCATGCCGCACGGGATGGGAAGTGGGGCTGATGCTGCCGAGTGGCGAGAAGTCCCGAGACCGCGATCGACACCGGTCGGGCGCCGACCAATCCCCAGAGCCCGACCACCTTCGGATCGCCGGCTCGCTGGAGGAACACGAAGAAGAGGCCGAAGCCGATCCCGGCACCCAATGCGATGAAGACGATCCGGGCGGAGTGGGGCGTCGGACCGCCACCGCCGCTGAGGCTCACGAGGGCGATCGCGGTCAGCGCGAACGCGATCCCGACCAGCGGAAGCCAGCCCGGCCGCTCGCCGAGGATCGCGGTGCCCACTGCGACCGGGATCGTGGCGGCCGTGACGGCTGCCACGGGCGACACGATGCTCATCGTGCCGACCGCAAGGCCGTGGTACAGCAGCAGGATCCCAACTGCACCGCCGAGCCCGCCGAGTGCCCCGAAGCTGAGCACGCGCAGCGACGGGCCCTCGCCTGGCACGAAGAACAGTGCGGCGCCGAGTACGACGAGGCCGGCCAGCTGGGAACTGAACGTCACCGTGGACGAGGCGGCCTTGCGGGTGGATTTGCCGCCGCAGAAGTCGGCGCACCCGTAGACGATCGCGGACAAGAACGCGAGGACGAGACCCATTCTCAGCTGCTACGGGCTCAGGCCGGGGCGAAGGCGAAAGCGTCGATCAGCGGCCGGAACCGCTCGATCGCGGCGATGCCGCCCTCGGCCGAGTTGAGGTCGGCCAGGCTGACGATGGCATGGGTGACGCCGGACGCGTGAAGCGCGTCGAAGCGGATCTGGTGATCCTCGACGGTGCCGGTATTGATCTCGATGTCCCGACCGCGCCGCGGCCGAGCCCCGCCCACTTCCGCAGTCACGACCAGCACCGTGGACAGATGCGTCACCGCGACCGCGCCGCGAGTGCGACCGGCATCGGTGCACATGCTCGCCAGGACGCGGACCTTGTGCGCCACGTCATCGGGCTGACCGAACAGGTTGCACGCATCGCCGTAGCGTGCCACGAGCGGAAGCGTGCGCCGCTCCCCATTCCCGCCAACCATGATCGGTATGCGCGCTTGTAATGGCCGTGGGTAGCAGAGCGCTTCTCGCACGTGCAAGTGATGGCCGTCGAACGCTGGCGCGCCCGCACCCCACAGCAACGGCAGGAACCGCAGCGCGTCTTCGAGGAACTCGTAGCGCATGCCGATCGGCGGCAGGTCGAGTCCGAGCGCACGCTGCTCGGCGGTGAACCATCCCAGTCCCAGGCCGCACATCGCCCGTCCGCCGGAGAGCACGTCGAGCGTGGCTATCGTCTTGCCCAAGAGGGGAATGGTGCGGTGATTGATCGCTGCCACGAGCGACCCGACCCGGACCCGCTCGGTCGCCGCGGCGAGCCACGTGAGGGTGGTGAAGCACTCCAGCATGTCCTCCCAAGCGCGACCGACCTGTGGGATCTGGCGGAAGTGATCCATGACGTACAACGCCGTGAATCCGGCGTTCTCGGCTGCGGCCGCAATCTCGCGCAGATGAGTGGCTGTGGCAGACGGACCGCCGGGGAAGGTGAACTGCGGGATGTGCAGCCCGAACGTCAGACGAGTCGGTGCCGACGAGTCGGCGCCCGCCGACGGTTCCCCGGGCTGAGCCCGAGGTGTCGAAGGCACGAACTGCCTCGCCACCACCCGCACGGCGACGGCTTCGAGGACCTCCGCGAACCCTTCGTTCTCGAGGTCGGGGCGAAGCTCCGCATACGTCCGTAGCTGGTGGTCGATGACCCGCGCCGGCACCCGCTTTGCCCGCCCCGCATTGCGGTCTTTGCATTCGCGCGGGGAGGCGTCGAAGACGACGAGGACGGCGTGGACACCGCTTCGGCGTGCGAGGTCGAGCCACTGCGCTCGCCGCTCGGCGTCGAAGCCGAGGGTGTCGACGACCGTGGTGAGCCGCTTGGCCAGCCGGATGGCAACGATTCGTTCGAGCAGTGCGAACGCGTCGGCGCTAGCGCTCAGATCGTCTTCGCCGCTCCCGACCACGGCCCGCAGATGGTCCGACGAGACAATCTGTGCACTTACGAAGTGCTGCTCCGCCCAGGTCGACTTCCCCGAGGCCGAGGGCCCGACGAGAACGACCAGCGACGGGTCCGGCAATCGGAGCGCGTCGCCGGCCATCACCGTGTCGAGAGTGGTTGCGTCAGCCGATCGCGCCGAGAGCGGCGTCGTAGTTCGGCTCGTGCGCGACCTCAGATACCAGTTCGGAGTGCACGACGTTGCCCGTGCCGTCGACGACCACCACGGCCCGGGCTGCGAGGCCCTCCATGCGCGAGTCGGCCAGCCGGACGCCGTAGTCGAGGAGGAACTCCGGGTGGCGGAACGTTGAGACGGGCACCACGTTCTCGAGGCCCTCGGCGCCGCAGAAGCGCTTCTGTGCGAAAGGCAGGTCGGCCGACACGCACAGCACGACCGTGTTCGCCTTTTCGCCCGCACGGGCGTTGAACGTGCGCACGCTTGTGGCACAGGTGGCGGTGTCGACGCTCGGGAAGATGTTCAGTACGACGTTCTGTCCGGCATAGTCGGCAAGCGAGACGTCGGCCAGGTCGGTTTTCGTGAGGGTGAACGCGGGCGCCGCGGAACCTGCTGCGGGAAGGTCGCCGGACGTGTGGATCGGATTGCCACCAAGGGTGATTTCAGCCATGCGTTGACGATAGCGGTCTGTCGACCAATTGCCGACCTATGGAAGGTCTGCCCGGTCTGAGCGGGCGAAGCTTCCAATCGTCGACGCGGCGGAGATTCCGCACAGGCCGTTCGGCCCGCGGCAGACGCGACGCGCCTGTCAGGACAGGTAGCTGTCCTGTATGGCGTCGGTTTGGCCACGGAGCTCTTCCGCCGTTCCCGAGAGCACGACGCGTCCGCGGCGCATGACGAGCACGCGATCGGCGATCGCGAGCACCTTGCGCACGTGCTGCTCGACCAGCAGCGCTGCAACGCCGTTGTCGGCGGCCTGGCGTACGGCCCCGAGCAGCCGGTCGACGAGGAGCGGGGAGAGACCGAGGGACAGCTCGTCGGCCAGCAGGATCGACGGCTCGCTGCCAAGCGCGCGTGCGAGCGCGACCATCTGCTGCTGACCGCCCGAAAGGTCGCCGACCTTGCGGCGCATGTGCTCGGCGAGCTCGGGGAACGACGCAAGTGCCTTCGTCTCGCTGATGCCTGCAACACTGAAGTTCTGGGCGACGCTGAGACGCATGAGGACCGCCCGCCGCTCGGTGACCAGCGCGAGTCCGTGGCGGACGCGGCGATGGAGCGGATCGACCGTGACCCTGCCGTCGATCAGGACCTGCCCCCCGAGGCTCGGGATCGCGCCGGCGAGGGTCAAGATCGTTGTCGTCTTACCCGCACCGTTGGGACCGAGCAGGGCCACGACCTCACCGGCGACGACGTGCAAGTCGAGGTCGCGCACCACGACCGAGGACCCGTATCCCGCCTGCAGGACCCGGGACTCGAGGACTCTGCGCGTGTCTGTTGTCAGGCTGATCATGCGTGGATTCGTGGTGATCCAGCCCGGCTGCGGGTTCGTCGAGGAACAACAGCGTCGGCTCGGCGCAGATCGCCCGGGCGATGCCGACGAGCCGCGCCTGGCCTTGCGACAGCTGCGAGGGCCGTCTGTCGAGAATTGATTCGAGCTCGAACCCTTCGATGACGGTGTTCATGGCATCGCTGCGAGGCTGACGGCCCGGGCGGACCAGGTCGGTGAAGTACGGAAGCCGCGACTTGCGGTCGGCGGCGACGAGGAGGTTCTCGGCGACCGTGAGCTCCTCGAAGAGCTCCACCGCCTGGAAGGACCGCCCCAGCCCCTCCGGGCGCGGCGCTCGAGCTCGCCAACCATCTTTGGAGATCCGGTCAGACGGCACCCGCGATCGCGCACTTCAACGAATGTCACCGCCTGCAACCCGACAACTGGACCTACAAACGCCAGGCCTGGTCGACGGTGAGCAACGAGCGCGTCGGCGGCGATTACGGCCGGTTCGCCCAGGGACCGATCAAGGGTGAAGAGGACATTTGGCCATTCGCTTCGGACTTCTGGTCCGATATCGAGTTGCTGCGTGAGGGCGAGTACTACCCGTCGACCATGTAAGGGGCCGGACGAAAACTCCTTGGACGTCCGAAGGCCGAGAAGTTGCCAGCCGCCGGGCCAAACGTGTGCAGGTCGGGGGAGTAGATCAGGTCAGCTTCGGTCGCGGCCGGGGCGGAACGAGGGTGTGATCGTGGCCCAGACCGACGCGGGGGACGTCGAGATCTGAATCGACTCCGCTCGACTCCGCTCCGATCGAGGTAGCGAATGGACGCAGGACTCCCGGGGTGGTTTGCTTCGCCGCTCAACCGCCTATGAGGAGTCGCTATGAGCGCATACATCGTGTTCGTCCGGGAGAAGCTTCGCGACCAGGCGGAGATGGACACCTATTCGGCGATGGCCCGCCCGACCCTTGGGGGCCATGAGGTCAAGCCACTGGTCGTCTACGGGGCATTCGAGACCCTCGAAGGCGCGCCGATCGACGGCTCCGTGATCCTGGAGTTCCCGACGATGGAAGCTGCGAAGGCCTGGTACGACAGCCCGTCCTACACCGAGGCCCGTCAGCACCGCTTCCTTGGTGCGGACTACCGAGTCTTCATCACCCAGGGCGTGTAGCGCCGCCTACTACGCCCCAGAAAGCTCAGCGGGCGACGAAGTACTTCGCCTGCGGGTGGTGGCAGATGATCGCCGAGGTGGTCTGCTCAGGGTGGTATTGCCAGCTCGTGTCTTCGCCGCATTCCACGCCGATGCGGTGGGCGCCGAGCAACTCGGCCACCTTGGCGTTGTCCTCGAGGTCCGGGCACGCGGGGTAACCCCACGAGTAGCGCCCGCCGCGGTACTGCTGGCGGAACAGGCCGGCGAGTGATGGGCCGTCCTCGTCCGCGAACCCGAGTTCCTCACGGATGCGGCGGTGCCACATTTCCGCCAGCGACTCCGCCATCTCCACGCCGAGGCCGTGCAGCAGCAAGTACCGCTGGTACTCGTTCGCCGCGAACAACTCGGCTGTACGCGCGCTTACGGCTGCGCCCATGGTGACGATGTGGAACGCGGCGTAGTCAGGTGTGCCCGCCGGGGCGAAGAAGTCGGCGATGCACAGGTGCGGCGCCTCCTTCTGGCGCGGGTAGGAGAAGCGCATCCACTCCGCCGTACGGGTGTCGTCCTTCCAGATGACGAGGTCGTTGCCCTCGGAGTTCGCCGCGAAGTAGCCGTAGACAACCTGCGGGACCAGGATGCCGGAGGCTTTGGCCGAAGCAAGCTGGTCGCGCAGGATGGGTCGTATGCGCGCTTTGAAGTCCTCATCGGTCTCGGCTGCCCCGCCATCCGTCGATTTCGCCGGTCGGAACTGCCACTGGTTGCGGAACAGCGCGGTCTCGTTCACGAAGCCGGCGATCTCGTCGAGCGACATGCCCTTCACCACCCGTGAGCCGAGGAACGGCGGCGTGAAGATGGTGTTGTCGGTGACGACGTCGGCCGACCGCACCGTCGGCGCTTCTGGCAGTGCTGCTGACATTTCAGAACGACGGGGCGGCAGGTTGCGACCGCCCAACTCGCGTCCGAACGAAGGATCGTCGGGCGCTGTGCCCCGCTTCATGGCCATGATCGAGTCCATCGTGTAGAGGCCCTCGAACGCATCCTTGCCGTAGAAGAGGCGCCCGTTGTAGATCTCCCGCAGGTCACGCTCGACGTACGTGCGGGTGAGCGCCGCCCCGCCGAGCAGCACCGGGATGTCGTGCAGCGACCGGGCGTTCAACTCCTGGACGTTGTCGCGCATGATCAGCGTGCTCTTCACCAGCAGACCGCTCATGCCGATCGCGTCTGCGCGGACCTCGGCTGCCTTCTCGATCATCTCGGCGATGCCGACCTTGATGCCGAGGTTGTAGACCTCGTAGCCGTTGTTCGTGAGGATGATGTCGACGAGGTTCTTGCCGATGTCGTGGACATCGCCCTTCACCGTTGCCAGCACGATGCGGCCCTTGCCGGTGTCGCCCTCGGCCCGCTCCATGAACGGCTCCAGGTACGCGACCGAGCGCTTCATCGTCTCGGCCGACTGCAGCACGAACGGCAGCTGCATCTCGCCGGTCCCGAACAGCTCACCCACCACCTTCATGCCGGCCAGCAGCACATCGTTGATGATCACCAGCGGCGCCATCCCCGAAGCCAGGGCCCGCCCGAGGTCGGCTTCGAGCCCGTCACGGTCACCGTCGATGATGCGCTGGCTGAGGATGCGCTCCAGCGTCCAATCCGAGCGGTCCTCCTTGACAGCCGTCTGTGCGCTTACGTTCGCGAACAGGGCCAGCAGGGCGTGCAACGGGTCATAGCCGTTGGGCTCGTCGGGCGACGGCGCACGGCGACGGTCGTAGACGAGGTCCAGGCAGACCTGCTTCTGCTCGTCCGGGATCTTGTTCAGCGGCATGATGCGCGCCGCATGCACGATCGCCGCGTCCATGCCGGCAGCCACGCACTCGTGCAGGAACACCGAGTTCAGGACGTGGCGGGCGGCCGGCTTGAGGCCGAAGCTGACGTTTGACACCCCGAGCGTGCAGCTCACGCCGGGAAGCTCGGCCTTGATGCGGCGGATGGCCTCGATCGTCGCGGCCGCGTCGCCGCGCAGATCGTCATCGCCGGTCGAGAGCGGGAACGTGAGCGCGTCGAAGATGAGGTCGGTCGGGTCCATGCCGTATCTCCCGACCGCGATGTCGTAGATGCGGTGGGCGATCTCCAGCTTCCACTCGACGTCTCGGGCCTGGCCCTTCTCGTCGATCAACAGGCAGACGACCGCGGCGCCGTACTCCGTGGCCAGCGTGAACACGCGGTCCATGCGCGAGCCAGGCGCCTCGCCGTCCTCGAGGTTGGCCGAGTTGAGGATGGCCTTGCCGCCGATCCATTGCAGTCCGGCCTCCAGCACCTGCGGCTCCGTGGAGTCGAGCACGAGCGGTGCAGCCGCCTGGGTGGCGAAGCGCTGCGCGATCTCGTCCATGTCCTTGGTGCCGTCGTGGCCGACGTAGTCGACGCACACGTCGAGCACATGCGCGCCTTCCTTGACCTGATCTCGGGCCATGGCCACACACGTGTCCCAGTCTTCGGCCAGCATCGCATCGCGGAACGCCTTCGAGCCGTTCGCATTCGTGCGCTCGCCCATCACGAGGAACGATGCGTCCTGCTTGAACGGTACGTGTGCATATAACGACGCGGCACCCGGCTCGCGCTGCACGGTCCGCCGCGGCACGGAGAGTCCGGCGCACCGCTCGATCACCGCGGCGAGGTGCGCGGGTGAGGTGCCGCAGCAGCCGCCGATCACGTTGACGCCGAACTCGGTGACGAAGCGGTGATGGTGCTCGGCGAGCTGCGCGGGCGTGAGGTCGTAGTGCATGTGCCCGTCGACGATGCTCGGCATGCCGGCGTTCGGCAGGCACGAGATCGGTCGGGGCGACGTCTGCGACAGGTAGCGCAGGTGCTCGCCCATCTCGACCGGGCCGGTGGCGCAGTTGATCCCGATGACGTCCGGCCGCAGCGCCTCGATGGCGGTGAGCGCGGCGCCGATCTCGGTGCCGAGCAGCATGCGCCCCGTGGTCTCCATGGTGACCTGGGTCTGGATCGGGATCTGGACACCGAGCGCTTTCATGGCCCGACGGCAGGCGATCATGGCCGCCTTCAGGCCAAGGAGGTCGAACTGCGTCTCGATGAGGAACAGATCGACGCCCGCCTCCAGGAGGGCACGGGCCTGGACCTCGAACGCGTCTCGCAGGTCGGCGAAACGGATCTGGCCGAGCGACGGCGCCTTCGTGCCGGGACCCATCGAACCGGCGACCCAGCGCTGCCGGTCAGGTGTTGCGTACGACGACGCGACCTCGCGGGCGATGCGGACCGCTTCCACGTTCAGCTCGTGGGCTCGATCGGCCAGTGCGTACTCGTTCAGGGGCACAGCGAACGATCCGAACGTGTTCGTCTCGATGACGTCGACACCGACGCGCAGGAACGAGTCGTGCAGGTTCGCGACGACGTCAGGACGGGTGACGACGAGCATCTCGTTGCAGCCCTCGAGGGCCGGACCACCGAAGTCGTCGGCCGTGAGCCCAATGGTCTGCAGGTTGGTTCCGGCCGCGCCGTCGAAGATGACGACGCGTTCGTTGATGGCGGCGAGATACCGGGATTCGGGGGATTCGGTACGTGACATGGGAATGCGGACCCTCGGTCGCAGGGCCGGAGGCAAGCGCTCGGCCGATGTGCATGGAGACGGGATCGCCTTCGCCACGGGGTTGGTCACCAGACCTCCGCACTTCGACCGCATCCGATGGATGAAGCGACGTTCGGCCCCGTTGCTTCGACTGGAGCAACTCTGCAATCCTAGTTCCATCGCGGGGCAGTGGGCACAGGTTGTTCGGCCTATCGCGGCCTATCGCGCCCTATCGCGGTGGGTCGATCGGCCCGGACGCCCCGGCCGGTAGGCTCGCCGCCGCTCATGAAGATCTACACCCGCAAAGGCGACGACGGCACGACGGGCCTGTACTACGGAGGGAGGGTCCGCAAAGACGATCCGGCGCCCGCGGCGTACGGCGACGTCGATGAGGCGCAGTCTGCGATCGGGCTTGCCCGGGCCGAGGCCCGCGCCATCGGTGCCGACGAACTCGATGCGCTCTGCATCGCGCTTGAACGTGACCTGTGGGTGCTCATGGCCGACCTCGCCACCGAAGCGGACAACCGGCACAAGCTGACCGCGGGCGTCAGCCTGGTGACGCAGGCCATGGTCGACGCGCTCGAGGTGCACATCGACGATCTCACGGCCCGCTTCGAGATGCCCAAGGAGTTCGTCGTCCCCGGCCAGTCGCGGATCTCGGCGTTGCTCGATGTCGCCCGAACCGTGGTGCGGAGGTCGGAGCGGGCGTCGTTGCGCGCGGCTGCCGGCGACTCGTTCGTGGTCGCGTATCTGAACCGTCTTTCCGACCTTCTCTGGACGATGGCCCGCTGGCAGGAGCACGGCACCACGCTCGCCAGCCGTTCGGTCTGACGTCTTCGACCGCGACTCCACCCTTTCGAAAGGACCACCCATGCCTCTCACCCTCACCGTCGGCGTCGCCAAAGAGGCCCCGCGCGGTGCCTCTATCGGCATCGCGATACTCGCGGGGAAGAAGGGTCCGGAGCTTCCGGCATCGGTTGCTGCCACGACGTCGTCGCTCGCTGCCCGTGGGTTCGAGGCGAAGCTCGGGCAGGTCATTGCGCTCACCGGCCGTGGGGCGACGCAGATCCTGGTCGGTCTCGGCGACCCGTCTGCGCTCACCGTCGATAGCTTCCGTTCGGCCGCCGCGGCGCTGGTGCGGGCCGCGTTCGGCGAGGCTGCCCTCGCTACGGCGCTGATCGACAGCGCACCGGCGCGGCTCGAGCGTGCTGCCGTTGCGCAGGCCGTCACCGAGGGTGTCCTCCTCGCGAGTTATCAGTTCACCGTCTACAAGTCGCAGCCGTTGCCGCGTGCGTTGCAGCGAGTCATATTCACTGGCAGGGGCGGTCGTCTCATCGGTCATGGCGTCGCGCGCGGGCAGCTCGTCAGCGAGGCCGTCGCATTGAACCGCGACCTCGTGAACCAGCCGCCTGCGGGTATGACCCCGCGCCAGTTCGCGACGATCGCGATGCACGCGGCCGAGGCGGGCGGCGTGGCCATCACCGTCTGGGATGAGCAGGACATCGAGCGTGAGCGCCTCGGCGGCCTGCGTGGCGTATCGCTCGGCAGCGACGAGCCGCCCCGCCTCATCAAGTTCGTCTACACGCCGACTAACGCAAGCGCGCGTACGAAATTGCCGACGCTCGCGCTCGTCGGCAAGGGGATCACGTTCGACTCCGGCGGGCTCTCCTTGAAACCGAGCGATTCCATGATCACGATGAAGAGCGACATGTCGGGTGCGGGAGCGGTGCTTTCGGTGATGTCCATCATTGGGCGACTCGAACCCGCCTGTCGCGTGATCGGCTACTGCTGCGTCACGGAGAATATGCCCGGTCCGTCGGCGTTCAAGCTCGGTGATGTGCTGACTGCCCGCAACGGCAAGACCGTCGAGATCCATAACACCGATGCCGAAGGCCGCCTCGTCCTGATGGACGGGTTGTCGCTCGCGGCCGAGGACAGGCCCGACGCGATCGTCGACCTGGCGACGCTCACCGGTGCCCAGATCGTTGCCCTTGGCATGGATATCACCGCCATCATGGGCAACAATGAGTCGTTGAGTGCCCAGGTGCAGGCCGCAGCGAAGCGCGCCGGCGAGGAGATGTGGCCGTTGCCGCTTCCGCCGAAGTACCGCAAGCACCTCGATTCGAGCATTGCCGACATGAAGAACATCGGCAATCCGGGGCAGGCCGGGTCGAGCGTCGCTGGGCTGTTCCTGCAGGAGTTCGTGGATGGCCGCCCGTGGGTGCATCTCGACATCGCCGGACCATCGTTCACGAGCGGCGATGAAGGCATCAACACGAAGGGCGGTACGGGCGTCGCGGTTCGGACGCTCATCGAGCTCATCGAATCGTTCGAACCGCCCGCGAAGTAGTAGCAAGTCGCCCATGCCGATGATCGATCTGGGCCGTATTGGAATCTGGACGGGAGCGCTCGACGGCGTCGCGACGGGCGCAGCGGTCGAAGCGGTGCAGGCCGTCGAGGCGATGGGCGTTCCGACCGTGTGGATTCCCGAGGCGGTCGGGCGCGACCCTCTCGTCGCCGCCACGAACTACCTCGCACACACGTCCACGCTGAAGCTGGCGACGGGCATCGCCAACATCTATGCGCGTGACCCGATGACCATGAACTCGGCGGTGCGCACCATCGAGGACGCGTTTCCCGGACGGTTCCTGCTCGGCCTCGGCGTGAGTCATGCGCATCTCGTCGCCGGTGTTCGCAAGCATGACTACTCGAAGCCGCTTGCCTACATGGACGCCTACCTCGACCGCATGGATTCTGCCCGCTTCTTCGCCGTAGGGCCGGCCGAGCGGCCACCTCGGGTGCTCGCCGCGCTCGGTCCGAAGATGCTGGCGCTGGCCGCGACGAAGGCCGACGGCGCGCATCCCTACTTCCAGACGCCCGAGCACACGGCGGTTTCGCGCGAGGTGATGGGGGCCGACGCGCTGCTCGCCCCCGAGCAGATGTGCGTGCTCGAAGCGGATCCCTCGCGAGCCAGGGAGATTGCCCGCAAGGGCATGAAGGTCTACATGGGCCTGCCCAACTACTGGAACAACCTGCTTCGGCTCGGCTTCACCGAAGACGACCGCGCCGACGGCGGCTCCGACCGGCTCGTCGATGCTGTTGTGGTGTGGGGCACCGTCGATGACGTCAAGGCCCGGGTGCAGGCCCATCACGACGCCGGCGCCGATCACGTGTGCGTGCAGGTGCTCCGTGATGACGCGACCCTGCCGACGGTGGAGTGGCGGGAACTGGCGGCCGCGCTGCTGTAGGCGGTGTTCCTCCCGTCCCGTTCCGAAGCGGGGCGGTCCGCTGACACCTCCCGTCTCGAAAGCTGGTCGTCGTCGGGCGTTTCACCTGGTCAGGTCGCGAGGCCGCGTGGCCAAGTGTCAGCCAACCGCCCGGCTTCGGTCGAGCGCCAGCAGATCGCGCACGGATCGCAGGAAATCGGGTGTTTCAAACTCGACCTGGCGGAACGTCACGGGCAGCGTCAGGTACCCGGCCGCTTGGAGCTTCGCCCAGCGAGCGCGGTCCTTGTCGAACTCTGGATGGAACTCCTGGCTGTCGCACTCGATGAGCAGTCCGCCAATCCGCAGGTCGACGCGACCGATGCGACGCCCGCGACGGTCGAAGATCGTGACCTGGCGCTCGACGTCGATGATCCCATCGCTGCGGAGGACCTGTACGGTTCGCGTCTCGAGCCAGCTCTCCGTCGGCAGGGTGTCTGGCGGCCGACGGGCGAGCGCCGCCCGTAGGACAGCGGCTCCGCGGTGGGTGCCACCGCAGGCGTCGAAGGCAAGGCCAAGGTGGTCCAGCGTGATGAGCTTTCGGTGCAACGCGCATTCGAGGGCGAGCTCGACCTGATCAATTGGCAGGAGGCGGTGCTTGCCCGGCGACTCGACCGCGGCAAGGCCGGAACCGAGCTCGCAGAGCGTTTGCCCGATGCCGGTAACCCGCAGCCCGCCGAACGTGGACGGGTGGGCGGTGGAGTCGACGCGATGGAGGTTCGAACCCCGTCGGCCGGAGGAGCGCGGGACGTTGACCGACGGCTCGCGACCGGCGACGCTTGGTTGCTCGGCGATGGGCGCGGATGTCGACGTACGACGGCGTGGCGCGAAGCCGTCGAGCTCGTGCCAACGCGCCGCGGCCTCACGGGCGAGCATCGAGTCCGGGCCCGCCGTCGTCAACGCCGCCGCGCAGCGATGCTCATAGCTTCCACGAGTGTTGAGGTCGTCGGCGATCGAGTACACACCGACAGATTTTCGACGCAACAGCCCGTCCGCGACGAGGCGGCGACGGGCGCTCTCGTGAAGTCCATGTGCCGCAAGCACCGAGACGTGCAGCACGCCGTGGCTGGCCTCCGCGGCTGCGGATACGAGGCGCTCGACCCGCTTCAACCCAGGTCCTGGGCCGAGGCCGTGGACAGCGCCGCCTGCGAACGGGCGAGGTCGTGTTGGTGCCACGCCCACTCGGCCAGCGACCGGCACAGCGACGGGTGGTACTTCCAGCGGATGAGCGCCCGCTCGGCATCGTCGACGGTCCCCCCGGCCCGGACGATGCCGAAGGCCAGGTTGGCGCCCCGACGGCGCATCGCTTCGGGACCGGACGCCTCGGTCTCCGCTGTTTCCCAGGCCTGGTGCTCGGTCTGGATCAGATACGGCAGGCGCCGCAGCTGGTGGCGGTCGAGCCATGGGACGCTGCGCCGCGTGACCAGCGTGCCGGCGCGCATCCGGGCCAGCTCGAACTGGCACAGCCGCCCGACGGCCCGCACGAACGGCGAGTGGCGCCCGGTTCGCTCGCCGAGCCCAAGCGCGCGGGCCGTGTCTGCGGCCGACAGTTCGAAGCCCGTCGGCGACGCCTCCAGCCCATAGGCGATGGCCCGTAGCAGCCAGGTCGCAGAGGGTCCGAGCGTAGAAAGCCAGAAGCGCTCGACGTAGGGGGAGCGCGGATCATGGCCGAGCTCGTCGGTGACGTTGTCGTCCCACGGCTCGATCCACAACACGGGCAGGGTCGGATCGACAACGGGTTCGGCAATGGCGAGCATGGAGACCTCCGGCGACGATGATGCAAGGACGAGCCGGGGGAAGCCAGGAGCCATCATGATGTTCTGGAGTATTCCATGTTGATAGATGATGGGGGAGGGGTCGAAGCGCGTGCGCGTGCCGCCGGGCTGGTCGAGCGGGCCCGCCGTGTCGTCGTCCTGACGGGAGCCGGCATCTCGACCGACTCGGGCATCCCCGACTTCCGCGGGCCGCAGGGGCTCTGGACGCTCAACCCGAAAGCCGAGCGCACGTCGTCGCTCCAGCACTACCTGAACGACCCCGAAGTGCGGGCCATCGCCTGGCAGAGCCGGCTGCACTCACCGGCCTGGGACGCGCAGCCCAACGCCGGCCACCGCGCGGTGGTGCGACTCGAGCAGATCGGGAAGCTCGACACGCTCGTCACCCAGAACATCGACGAGCTCCATCAGCGGGCCGGCTCGTCGCCCGAGAAGGTGGTCGAGGTCCATGGCACCATGCGCCGGGCGGTGTGCTGGTCGTGTCGTCGGGAGTGGCCGATGGACGTGTTCCTCGACCGGGTCCGCAACGGCGAAGTGGATCCGGCCTGCAGTGTGTGCGGCGGGATCGTGAAGTCGGCCACGATCAGCTTCGGACAGAATCTGGTGGAGGAGGACCTGGAACGGGCCTTTGTCGCGGCTCGGGTCTGTGACCTCCTCCTCTGCGTCGGCTCGACCCTGGCCGTCGGACCGGTGAACCAAATGGTCCCGATCGCCCGGCGTGCGGGCGCGGCAATCGTGATCGTGAACCGAGACCCAACCGAGATGGACTCGTCGGCGACGGTGGTGGTGCGCGGGCTGATCGGTGACGTGCTTCCCGGGATCGTCGACCCGGAGTGTGCGTCCGAGTCCGATTCGGCAGACTGATGGGACCGATCCGGGGAGTGCTCCTCGACTTCAGCGTGTACGAATCGTGTACGAAGGCGTATTCTGCGGACATGAGCGTTCCCGTCACATCCCGCCTTGACGAGTCTGTGGTGGAGGCGCTTGATCAGGCTGTCGCCAGCGGACTCGCTCCAAGTAGGGGTTCGCTGGTCGCGGAGGCGGTATCGCAATGGTTGCGGCAACACGGGGAGAAGTCAATCGTCGCCTCCTACGAGCGCAGGTACGCACCTGACGAGACGGTCGCCCAACCGGATCAGGCCCTCATTGCATCCCTCGCCGCCTTCTCGGTTGCCGCGTGCCTCGCCGACGATCGGCGCTGATCCGGCGGGGCGACGTCTGGACCGCCGACATCCCAGGAGTCGGCCAGCATCCGGTCGTCGTCGTCAGTCGGGACACCGCCATTCCGGTCCTGTCGTCGCTCGTCTGTGTCCTCGTCACCAGCACGTTCCATCATCACGTTGCGGAGCTTTCGCTGGGCCGCGAGGAGGGACTTGACCACGACTGTGCGGCCAATTGCGACAACGTCTTCACGCTGCCGAAGTCCGTGCTGGTGCGACGAAGGGGACGACTCGACGCGGTCAAGCAAGCTCAGCTCGACGACGCGCTGTCGATCGCACTCGGCCTCGATTGAGCCGATCGCCAGGGCGTCTGCGCTCGAGGCTGGGAATCGCCTGCGGGCCGCCCCGGTTACACCCAACGCCCAATCCCGACCCAACAGGTAGGCTTTCGACATGGCTTCATTCCGTGACCTCCTCAGCTCCGCCAAAGGCCAGATAACCGAGATCGACACCGCCGCCGCAGAGGCGCAGATCCTGGCCGACCCGGCCACGGTCGTACTCGACGTGCGCGAGCCGGACGAGTACGAGCAGGGTGCGCTGCGCAACGCCCTCCACATCCCGCGCGGTCACCTCGAGGCCCAGATCGAGGCGAAGATCCTCGACCACGACGCGCCCGTCGTCGTGTACTGCGCCGGCGGTGTCCGCAGCGCGTTTGCGGCGAAGACGCTCGGCGAGCTCGGCTACACGAACGTGCTGTCAATGGCCGGTGGATTCGGCAAATGGAAGAACGAGGGCCGCGACTGGAAGATCCCGGCCGCCCTCTCGGCCGAGCAGCGCAACCGCTATCAGCGCCACCTGCTGCTGCCCGAGGTCGGGGAGAAGGGTCAACAGAAGCTGCTCGACTCGAAGGTCCTCATGCTGGGCGCAGGCGGCCTCGGGTCACCGTCGGCGCTGTACCTCGCGGCCGCGGGTGTGGGCACGATCGGCGTGATCGACATGGACGTGGTCGACGCCTCCAACCTGCAGCGCCAGATCCTCCACAACACCGACCGCATCGGCGATCGCAAGGTCGACTCGGCCAAGAAGACCCTCACATTGCTGAACCCGGACGTCAACGTCGTCACCTACGACCAACGCCTCGGCGCCGGCAATGTGCTCGACATCATCGACGGCTACGACATCATCGTCGACGGCACCGACAATTTCCCTACCCGTTACCTCCTCAATGACGCGTCGCTGAAGAAGAACATCCCGGTCGTGTTCGGGGCGATCTTCCGCTTCGAAGGACAGGTGTCGATCTTCGATCCGTACAAGGGGCCGTGCTATCGCTGCATGCTGCCCGAGCCGCCCCCGGCCGAAATGGCGCCGTCGTGCGCCGAGGCCGGCGTGCTCGGTGTGCTGCCCGGCATCATCGGCTCGCTGCAGGCGATGGAAGCGATCAAGCACCTCCTCGTCCTCGGCGACACGCTGGCCGGTCGGCTGCTGACCTATGACGCGTTGGAGCAGTCGTTCCGGACCTTCAAGATCCGCCGCGACCCGCACTGCCCTGCGTGCTCGATCGATCCGGCCGACATCGTGATCGCCGAGTACGACGAGCTTTGCATGCCGCATCGGCACTGAACCAACGGCGACGGGTCACTTCACCGGCTCGAAGCGCACCATCCGTGTTGCTGGGTCGGCCTCGGTGAGTCGTACCCGCACGCGAGCGCCCGGTTCGGCGTCGCTGTGCGCAAGACGCGCGCGGACTGCAGGCTCGGCGATCGTGATGGCTGCGCCGTCCTTGTTCGAGTCGACGACCACCGCATCGAACTCTTCGCCGACCCGCTCCCGCAGCAGGATCGCCTCGACGAGATCGAGGCAGGCCCGGTCGACGCGAGCTGCCGTAGTGTCGGCCCGCTCCATCGTCGCGGGGAGTGCCGCGAGGCGATCGACGGACGCCGCGTCAGGCGTCCCTCCCGCGCTGAGGAGTACGGCGAGGTCGAGCACGTAGCGGTCAGCGAGGCGGCGCAGCGGCGCAGTTGCGTGTGCGTAGGGTGCCGCCATCGCCGAGTGCCACGGGCCCGTGGACGCCCGAACCCCCGCTGCCTGGCGACCACTTTGGAGCGAAGGGGGCGCATTGTCGAGAGGACTGCGCCCTGGCCTGGTCGACGCCGCCAGCGTCCCGTCCGGCCCGCGCTCGTACAACCGGTAACGGGCGCCACCGCCGGCTCGTCGGACTGCGAGCTGCAGCGCGGCATGGCGCGGGTCGATGATGTTGAGGCGGGCGAGCACGGCGCGGATTGACTCGTCCGGCGCCCATACGATGCCGAAGCCGGCCGCGACACGACGGAGCGAAGCGATCTCCCGGGCGTCGGGTTCGGCCAAGTCGCGGAAGAGCCCGACACCAAGATCCACGAACAGTGACGCAACGGCCATGTTGGCCGAGAGCGACAGTGCCGCGTTGGCGCCTTCGGATGCCGACCGTGCCCGGAACTGCAGGCCGATGCCGGTCGGTGAGGTCGGATCATCGACGATCTCCTGTTCCGGCGGCTCGGCCTGCTGGGCGCCGCGGCGCGCGTCGCACTCGGCCGCACGCCGGGCGAACTCGGCCAGTAGCGGCACGTCGCCTGGCGCGGTTGTCTCGTAGGCGAGTTTCGAACAGCTGCGCACGATCGCGCGCTCGGCTCGTCGCAGCGTCGGCGTGCCCTCCGGCCCGATCGCAACGGTGAGCACCACGGCGGCACGATCACCGCCGGGGAGCAAGCTGGCCGCGGCTTCGGAGAGTGTGGTCGGGTACTGAGGGATTCGTCGGTGCGGGAGGTAGACCGTCTCGCCCCGCCGCCAAGCCTCTTCCTCGAGCGCCGATCCTTCGACGACGACCGCACCGACGTCCGCGATTGCGTACGACAGGACGAGGTCGGGACCGTCCGCGGCGATGGCGAAGGCCTGGTCGAGATCGATCGAGGTGGCCGGGTCGAGGGTGACGAAAGGGATCTCGCGTGCGTCGGTCCGGCCCCGGAGGTCGATGCCCGGATTGGCCGTTGCCGCTCGTCTTGCGTCCGCTTCGAGCTCGGTCGAGAACGCGGTCGGGAGCTCGAACTCCGCCACGATGGCGGCGAGACGGTCACGGAGCATCTCGGACGCGGCGACGGACGAGCGCATCCTGCGGGTCTAGTGCAGGAAGCGGAAGTCTCGTGGCTGATGTCCGTCACCATCGGCACGCCTCGCCGAGGCGCGTCTACCCTCCGGCGCATGCGCCGACAACCGCACCCGGGATCGCCACGAGGTCGGCGGGCGGGCATGGCGCCGGTGGTGGCCCTCGTGCTCGTCGCCTGTCTGCTCGGAGCGTGCGGCAAAGCGGGCAACGGAGGAGGGGTGGCCGGCGGAGACGTTGGAGAATCGGCGACCGCACGTGCATCCGATCCGCCACCGGCATCCGCCGACGCCGCATCCGCCGACGCCGCATCCGCCGCCGACACGCCTGACGACGCAAACCCGACGCGCCCGGCTGACGCCACCCCCGATTCATCACGCGTGGAGACACCAACGACGTCGGCAATCCGGCTGGGCCTACCGTCCATCCCACCTCTCGACCCGCCCGCCGCCGACACGATCCCGCCCTTCGCCGATCCGGCCTCGGTCGCCCGGGCCGACCCCGCTCCCACCGCCGATGCAGCCGGCCGACCGATGTTCCCGCTCACCGGCCTTCCTGCGCCGTCCGCAACAGTCGCCGACGCACCCGTGCTGGCCGTCAAGATCGACAACGCGGCCGCGGCCCGACCGCAGACCGGGCTCGACCGCGCCGACGTCATCATCGAGGAGGTCGTCGAAGGCGGCGTCACACGGTTCCTTGCGCTGTTCCAGTCACAGGGCAGCGACCCGGTCGGACCGATCCGGTCGGTGCGGCCGGTCGACCCGGCCCTGCTGACCCCGTTCGGTGGCGGGTTTGCGTACTCGGGTGGCACGAAGCGGTTCATCAACAACCTGCGGCGGGCACCGATCGCCGATGTCGGGGTCGACCTCCTCCCAGCCGCGTACTTCCGGGGAAGGCAGGCGAAGGCGCCGTACAACCTCTACAGCACGACCTCGGCGCTGCGGGCCGCGATGGGCGACGTGCGGGGTCCGGAGCGACCGTGGGACTTCGTCACGGCGGGCACCAAGACCTGGTCCGCGCCCGGAGCGACCGCCGTCGCCGTGTATGACCTCATCGTGTCGACGGCAACGCGGGTCGCCTGGCGCTGGGATCCAGCCGCGGCGGTGTGGGACCGCAGCACCAACGGGATCCTCCATGTCGTGCGTGGCGGGGGAGCGGTCACCGCTGTGAACGTCATTGTCATCCACGTGCCCTACCTCGACACCACGGCGACCGACGCCAGCCATGCGCCGGTCCCCGAGCCGGCCGTGCTGGGTTCCGGCGCAGCCACGTACCTCGTCGATGGCATGCAGGCCGAGGGCCGGTGGTCGAAGTCGGACGTGGGCGCACCGATGCGGTTCGCCGACTCAGGAGGCGCAGCGATCCGCCTCAGGCGCGGGGTGACTTGGCTGCTCCTCGCCCCGGCGGTGTGACGCGTGCTCGGAAGTGCCGCGAAACCCGATCAGGGCTAGCCGGGCGGCAGTCGTACACTGTTTTGCCATGAGCACGACCCTGCCTGCAGACACCCGCACACCTGGCACCGCCCGCGTCAAACGTGGCCTTGCGGAGATGCTGAAGGGTGGCGTGATCATGGACGTCATGAACGTCGAGCAGGCCAAGATCGCCGAAGACGCAGGTGCGTGTGCCGTGATGGCGCTCGAACGCATCCCCTCGCGCATCCGCCGCGAAGGTGGCGTGGCACGCATGAGCGATCCGCTGATGATCGAGGAGATCCAGGGTGCCATCGGAGAGGGTGTCAGCATCCCTGTCATGGCCAAGGTGCGCATCGGCCACTTCGTGGAGGCCCAGATCCTCGAGGCGCTCGGTGTCGACTTCATCGACGAGTCCGAAGTTCTCACCCCGGCCGACGAGGCCCATCATGTCGACAAGTGGAAGTTCAACGTGCCTTTCGTCTGCGGCGCCACGAATCTGGGCGAGGCGCTGCGACGCATCAGCGAGGGCGCGTGCATGATCCGCTCGAAGGGCGAGGCCGGCACCGGCAACATCGTCGAGGCGGTCCGCCACCTGCGTTCGATCCTCGGCGACATCCGCAAGATCACCCAGGCCGACTCGGCCGAGCTGTTCGGCTGGGCCAAAGACCTGCAGGCGCCCTATGAGCTGATCACGGAGATCGCCGAAACGGGCAAGCTCCCGGTGCCCCTGTTCTCGGCTGGCGGCATCGCGACGCCGGCCGACGCGGCAATGTGCATGCAGCTGGGCGCCGAAGCGGTGTTCGTCGGCTCTGGCATCTTCGAGTCGGCCGACCCGTCCACGGTGGCGAAGGCGATCGTCGAGGCCGTCACCCACTTCCAGGATCCGACGATCCTGGCGAAGGTCAGCCGTGGCCTCGGCGTGCTGATGCCGGGTCTCGAGATCGGCAAGCTCGAGGTCAAATACGCCGAGCGCGGCTGGTAAGCGTTCCTCGGCGCGCAGGCTGTCCCGCCGCCGTCCTGTCACCACCCGCCTCGCGCGAGTTAACTCTCCGGTTGAGAAGCGTGCCCGGTGCACCGCCGGCCGTTCGACCGAAAGAGGCTGCAATGGCATTGCGAGACAAGCTGAAGGATCGCGTCCAACCGATGCTGGAGCCAGGCGAGCAGATCCAGCAGGTGTTCATGGCCCAGACGGCGTCCCCCTACTGGGCCCTCATCAGCTACTGGATCCTGATCGTCAAGAACGGCTACCGCATCGTGGCCGTGACCGATCGGAACGTCGTGACGTTCAAAGCCGGCGGTTTCATGCCGTCGTCGCCGAAGTCGATCGTAAGCCGGGCGCCCCGCATGGCGATCGGCCCTCTCACCGGCAAGCTGTGGGGTACGGCAACAGTGGGCGGCGAGAAGCTGTGGATCAACCGGCGCTTCCACAGTGACGTCGCCGCCGCGAATGCGAGCATGGGCGCGTGACAGACCGCTCCCCGGGGGGATGGCTCCGGCCGCATGCCTCACAGCTCGCACCCGTCGACGATGTCGACGCGGTCGGGCGCGGGCATGTGGTCGGCGTTCTGGCCCTGCAGGGAGCGTTCGCCGAACACGCAGTCGCGCTGCGGCGACTCGGCGCGCAGACCGTGGAAGTACGTTCACCCGCGCACCTCGCCGTGGTCGAGGCGTTGGCCATGCCGGGCGGCGAATCGACCACGATGTCGAAGCTCCTCACGACCTCTGGCCTGTTCGAACCGCTGGCCAAGCGCATTGCCGACGGCATGGCCGTGTTCGGGACATGCGCCGGCATGATCCTCCTGGCCGACGAGGTGCTTGACGGGCGCCCGGACCAGCGTTCGTTCGGCGCCATTGAGCTGGCCGTGCGGCGAAACGGGTATGGGCGTCAGATCGACTCGTTCGAAGCGGAGCTCGACGTGACCGGGCTCGACGAGCCGTTCCGGGCGGTGTTCATCCGGGCCCCCATGGTGGAGCGGGTCGGTGCCCACGTCGAGGTCCTGGCGGAGCATGGCGGGCGTCCCGTCCTCGTTCGCCAAGGCGCGATCATGGCGGCCTCGTTCCACCCGGAGCTCACCGCCGACGTGCGCATCCACGCCCGCTTCCTCGAAACGGCATTCGGTGCGAGCATCAGCACCACCGCAACGACCACTCCCACTGGAGGGAACTGAACCATGTCCGGCCACTCGAAATGGGCTGTAATCACGCCCACCAAAGGAAACTGAACCATGTCCGGTCATTCCAAGTGGGCCACGATCAAGCACAAGAAGGGCGCCGCCGACAAGGCCCGCGGCAAGCTCTGGGCAAAGCTCGTGCGAAACATCGAGGTGGCCGCTCGCGAAGGCG
>JAYUDQ010000516.1:0-1589 GCA_043739745.1 Acidimicrobiia bacterium
ATAGAGCGTCTCGTTCTTCACGCCAAGGCGTGCGGCGGCTTCTGATGTGGTGAGAAGCGACATCGGAGCCAGCCTAGCGTCGATGTGGATGCACATTGATTCAATCAACATTGACAATCAACTCAATAGGCGCGACGGTCGAGCGATGAACCGAACTGTCCGCGATGTGATGACCCAGCCTGTGGTGACCGCCGACGAGCACGACACCGTCGCTGCTGCGGCCGCCCGGATGTACGCACACCGGGTGGGCTCGGTGATCGTCACCGCTGAGGGATCGCGCACACGGCCAGTCGGCATCCTGACAGAGCGCGATCTCTTGCGCATGGCCTCAACCGGCGACCCGACCAACAGCGCAATGGTGTCGGAGTGGATGACCGATGACCCAGACACCATCGACCCTGACGTCGACATCACCACGGCTCTCGAACTGATGCGCGAGCGCGGCTACCGGCACATGCCCGTCACCCACGACGGCGATGTCGTCGGTGTCGTCAGCATGCGCGACCTGATGCGCATCGCACAGATCATGCCGCTCGTCGGCAGTGCGATCGACGTACCTCGCGGGTTGAAGGGCGTCGTCGTTTCGGAGACCGAGGTCGGCGACGTGCGGGGACAGGAGGGCTTCTACCACTACCGCCAGTACAACGCCGTGGAGCTGGCCGAGAAGCGTTCGCTCGAAGACGTGTGGCACCTGATGTTCGAGCGTGAGCTGCCGTCGCCCGGCCAACGCGACGCATTCGTGGCCGAGATCCGCTCGCTCCAAGAAGTGCCGCCCACCGTCCTCGCCGTGTTGCCCGCGATCGCTTCGGCGGGCGAGATGTTCCTCCCCCTCGACGGACTGCGCACAGCACTCTCGCTGGTCGGGTCGGTGTGCGGGATGCGGCCAAACATCGACATCGACGAAACCCAGCGACGCGCCGACGCGATGCGGCTGTGCGCCGTCACCCCGACACTGCTCACCGCGCTGCACCGGCTGCGCAACGGGCGTGAGCCCATCGCTCCACGGTCCGACCTCGGATACGCACAGAACTACCTCTACATGCTCGAAGGTTCCGTTCCCTCGTCCGAGCGGGCCCGGGCCATCGAGCAGTACCTCATCACGACCATCGACCACGGGTTCAACGCGTCGACCTTCACCGCTCGGGTGATCGCCTCCACCGGTGCCGATCTGGGCGCCGCGGTCGTCGGAGCGGTCGGCGCGCTGAGCGGTCCGTGGCACGGTGGCGCGCCCAGCCGCGCGCTCGACGCGCTCGACGAGATCGGCTCGCCCGAGCACATCGACGATTGGGTCCGGCCGCGGGTGCTGGCCGGCGAGAAGATGATGGGCTTCGGCCACGCCGTGTACAAGACCGACGACCCCCGGTCCCTGCTTATGCGCTCGGTCGCCCAGCGGCTCGGCGGGTCGCTGGTCGATTTCGCCGTGCTCGTCGAACGCCGAGTGATCGAGCTGCTCGACGAGCTGAAGCCGGGTCGGCAGCTTCGTACCAACGTCGAGTTCTATGCCGGCGTGGTGATGGAGCAGTGCGGCATCCCGCGGGAGATGTTCACGCCCACGTTCGCCTCGAGCCGGGTGATCGGATGGTGCGCCA
>JAYUDQ010000517.1:0-1588 GCA_043739745.1 Acidimicrobiia bacterium
CTGCGGGGTCACGAGGCCGGCCTGCGCACATTCGGTCTTGTGGGGCTCGGGTCGGCCTCGCTTGTCACCCTGTCGCTCGACGCATTCCCGAGCAGCACCGACAAGGTGGTCGCCGGCATCGTGACCGGCATCGGCTTCCTCGGTGCCGGCATGCTCATCCGCTCGGGTGAACAGGTGAAGAACCTCACAAGTGCCGCGGCGTCGTGGGCCGCTGCTGCGTTGGGTTCGGTGTTCGGCGGCGGCCGCTACTTCCTTGGCGGCGTGATGCTGGTACTCGCGCTGACTCTGCTGGAGATCCCCTACATCCGCTTGCTGCGCGGTCTCGACCGGAACGCGAACCACCCGGCCGATCGGGCCATCGAGTTGCCGTCCGATCCGAAGGCCTTCCCACCCGACTGACCCCGTGCCACCCGCGCTGAGCTGGCGGTTTCCGAGGCGGACGACGGCGCGAGCACAATCAATGCCCGTGATCGCCGAACTGCATGCCGCCTGGGCAGAGCTGACCGCTCCCGGTGCCCCCTTCGCCATGACCGCAACCACCGTTCGGGGCATCCCGATGCGGGTGTTCGATGCCGCGCCGCCGCACATGCGCATGCTGTGGGAGCTCGCGGCAGGCCGGCGCGACGCTCCCTACATCGTGTTCGAGGACGAGCGCTTCTCCTACGCCGAGATCGACGCGCAGGTCCGTTCGCTCGCCCATCATCTGCGCGATGTCCATGACGTCGGCTCGGGCGACCGGGTCGCAATCGCCATGCGCAACTACCCGGAGTGGGTCGTGTCCTACTGGGCCGTCCTCAGCCTGGGAGCCGCAATCGTCGGCATGAACGCATGGTGGACGACAGCCGAGATGGAGTACGGCCTCGCCGACTCGGGGCCGAAGGTCCTCATCGCCGACGACGAGCGCGTCGAGCGCGTGCTACCGGTACTCGACCGCCTCCGCGAGACGCGGCCGCTGGCGCTCGTCAGCGTCCGCTCGACCCGCGCCCTTCCCGTCGATGCGGCGACATGGGCCGAGGTGGTGCGCCCCGAGTCGGCGCCGTCCGGCCTTCCCCCGGCGACGATCGATCCCGACGACGACGCCTGCATCTTCTACACGTCCGGCACCACCGGCTTCCCGAAGGGCGCGCAGCTCACCCATCGCGGGTGCATCACCAACATCATGCATCTCGGCTTCTGGGCCGCCGTCTCCGGCCTCGCTGCGGCGAAGGTGTCCGGCCAAAGCGCACCGACGCCGGTCGCATCACCCGCTCCACCGGTGATCATGGCCCCGACGCCGCTGTTCCACGTCACCGCCAACAACTGCCTTCTGCATCCGGCCACACTCGCCGGTGGGGTGCTCGTGCTCACCTACAAGTGGGACCCGGGCCGCGCCCTCGAGCTCATCGAGCGCGAGAAGGTCACGAACTTCTCGGGCGTGCCGACCATGAGCCGCGAGCTGCTGTCGCACCCCGACTGGGCCACGCGTGACACATCGTCACTCGCCGGCATGGGCGGCGGCGGTGCGGCGCTGCAGCCCGACCTGGTGGAGAAGATCGCCAAGTCGCTGGCCAACGGCACGCCCTCCACCGGCTACGGCCTCACCGAGACG
>JAYUDQ010000518.1:0-11062 GCA_043739745.1 Acidimicrobiia bacterium
CTCGTGGAGCGCGACGTAGGTGTCGAGGTCGTCGTCGGTCCAGGTGGCGAGCGGATTGATCTTCACCAGGCCGCGCTTGTCACGCTGGACGATCGGCACCTCGGTGCGGGTGATGGCGTCGACGCGGCGCATGCCGCTGACCCAGGCCGGGTGGCCGGCGAGCGCGCTCTCCATCGGCACGACCTTGCGGAGGTGGCAGCAGCCGTTCGGGTCGATCGACCACATGTCGTTCTTCTCGAGGCCCGCACCCTGGACCGTGATGCGGACGTCCGAGTAGCGGTCGCGGACCGTGTCGAGGAACGCGAGCGTCTCGGGGAAGTGCTGGCCGGTGTCGAGGAAGACGACCTCGGCACTCGGTGCACGGCGCGCCACGAGGTCGACGAGGACCACGTCCGACGTCATGGCCGCGAGGACGACGAGGTCGGTCCCGAACATCTGCTCGGCCCAGGCGAAGACGTCTTCGGCCGGACTGGCAGCGAAGCGAGCATCGAGCCCGGGCACGTCGATCGTGTCGGCGAGATCAGCAGGGGTGGTCACGAATGCACCAACCGGGACACCGTGGGCAGTAATTCCGACATAGTCGATCAATTTAGTCGGGATTTGGGGGTTCGAGTTGCAAGACCGGGCCTGCCGGCGATCAAGCACAGGGTCGGGATTGGAGGTTCGAGTTGCAAACCGGGTCTGCCTGGCGATCAGCGTCGGGCGTAGAGTTCGCAGATGACGTTGCAGGCAACCCGTCGGACCGTTCTCGGGGCCTCGATCGCGTTTCTCACCACCGGGTGCAGGCTTCCGTGGACCGGCCGAGCAACTTTCGGCTCGAAGATCCGTACGAAACACTCCGTCGACGACGTCGCCCGCTCCGCATCGCCGGGGACGGCCCCGATCTACGTGCCCGAAGCGCGCGCCTACCTCGTGCCCTACCCCACAGGGGCCCTCGGAAGGGCCGAACAGGCCTATCCCGAGGCGATCCTCGCCGGCATGCGCGTCGGCGTGGTGGCGCTCCATCAGAAGTGCACGCACCTCGGCTGCAAGGTGCCGTGGTGCGATTCGTCGCAGTGGTTCGAGTGCCCCTGCCACGCCGCATACTTCAACCGGGTCGGTGAGCGCAAGGGTGGTCCGGCGCCGAGGGGCTCGACGGGTTTCCCGTGGCGTTGCGCGATGAGCTCGTCGTGATCGACACCGGCTCACTCATGATCGGGCGGGCCGACGGCACCAACACCACAGGGCAGGAAGCCGAAGGTCCGCACTGCGTTTCGTGAACCGCTCGACAGTCCGACACCGTGATTGAACGCGCTGGACGCGTGCCCGGCCCGACCGGTCAGCCCGCCCGCGACCAGCCCGCCGCCCGCTCGACGCTCGCGGCCGCCTCCAACACCGCCGCCGAGTAAAGCGTGCCGGGCCGACGCCCTGTGCGCTCGATCGGGCCCGAGACCGAGATGGCAGCCCGGACATCGCCGTCGAGGTCCCGGATCGGCGCACTGACGGATGCCACCCCGGCCTCGCGCTCCTCGGCACTCTCGGCCCAGCCGCGCTCGACGACGCTCCGGGACGCAAGCAGCACCTTCCCCGCGGAACCCCGGTCGAGCGGCAGCACCGCTCCGACCGCGACGATCGTTCGCAGCCCATGCGGCGATTCGACCGCGTCGACGCAGATCCGATGGTCGCCCTCCCGCACGTAGAGCTGGGCACTCTCCCCTGTCGCGGCCACCAACGCCTCGAGCGCGGGACGAGCCGCGTCACGCAGCGGCAGCGCATTGACTGCGACCCGACCGAGCTCGACCAGACGCCCGCCGAGCCTGAAGCGACCCTCGCCATCGCGCCTCACCATCCCGTGGACTTCCAGCGCCGTCGCCAGCCGATGTGCGGTGGCGCGGTGGTAGCCCGTCGCGTCGACCAGGCCGGCAAGTGCGAGGGGGCGCTGCTCGAGCGCAGTAAGGATCGCCATGGCCTTGTCGAGGACGCCGACATCGCTTACACTGTGTATCACCTACTGAGAATTGCATCTCACCATCCGAGACGCAAGCCTTTTCCCAGCCGCAGACCGGAGGCCGCGAACCATGAGCAAGACACTGAGCGAGAAGGTCTGGGACCGTCATCTGGTCCGGTCGGCCGAGGGCGAACCCGACCTGCTCTACATCGACCTGCACCTCGTGCACGAGGTGACCTCGCCGCAGGCATTCGACGGGCTGCGCATCTCTGGCCGCAAGGTCCGGCGGCCCGACCTCACGGTCGCCACCATGGACCATAACGTGCCGACCGACATCCCCGGCTTGGCGATGCACAACATCGAGCTGGTAACCGACGAAGTGTCGCGGCAGCAGATGGAGAAGCTCTCGGAGAACTGCGACGAGTTCGGGGTAACGCTCTTCGCGATGGGCGACGAGCGCCAGGGCATCGTCCACGTGATCGGGCCGGAGCAGGGCCTCACGCTCCCGGGCATGACGGTCGTTTGCGGCGACTCGCACACATCCACCCACGGCGCGTTCGGGGCGCTGGCGTTCGGCATCGGCACCAGCGAGGTTGAGCACGTCCTCGCCACGCAGACGCTGCCCCAGACCCGACCGAAGACGATGGCTGTGAACGTCGACGGCACGCTGCAGCCTGGCGTCACGCCGAAGGACGTGGTGCTCGCCATCATCGCCAAGATCGGCACCGGCGGCGGCATGGGCCACGTCATCGAGTACCGCGGCAACGTGTTCCGCGAGATGTCGATGGAGGGCCGCATGACGGTCTGCAACATGTCGATCGAGGGTGGGGCGAAGGCGGGGCTCGTCGCCCCGGACGAAACCACGTTCGCCTACCTTCAGGGTCGCGAGCATGCGCCCAAAGGGGCCGCTTGGGAGGCTGCCGTCGCGGACTGGCAGACGCTCGTCACCGACGATGACGCAACCTTCGACAAGGTCGTCGACATCGACGCGTCGACGCTCGAGCCCCACATGAGCTGGGGTACCAACCCGGGCCAGACGCTGCCGATCAGCGCCAGCGTGCCCGACCCAGCAACCATCGCCGACCCAATCGAGCGTGATGCGGCCCAGCGGGCCATCGCCTACATGGGGCTCACCGTCGGGCAGTCGCTCCGCTCCGTGGAGGTCGACACCGTGTTCATCGGATCGTGCACGAACTCGCGCATCGAGGACCTTCGGGCCGCGGCCGCGGTCTTCGACGGCCGCACCGTGCAGGCTCGATTGCGGGTGATGGTCGTGCCTGGTTCCTTCGCCGTGAAGAAGCAGGCCGAGGCAGAGGGGCTCGACAAGGTCTTCACGGCCGCCGGGGTGGAATGGCGCGAGCCCGGCTGCTCGATGTGCCTGGCCATGAACCCGGACAAGCTGACGGTCGGCGAGCGGAGCGCGTCGACCAGCAATCGCAACTTCGAAGGCCGCCAGGGCCGCGGCGGACGCACCCATCTGGTGTCGCCGGCCGTCGCTGCGGCCACCGCCGTGCTCGGCCATTTCGGCACACCCGACGACCTCGAGCCGCTCGCGGCCAGCAACTAAGGATCCCCATGCATGCCATACAGGCCATCACCGGCACCGCCGTGCCGCTCGACCGCTCCGACGTCGATACCGATCAGATCATCCCCTCCGACTGGCTGAAGCGCATCGAGCGCACCGGCTTCGGCAAGGGCCTCTTCAGCGAGTGGCGCGATGACCGCGACTTCGTGCTGAACAGGGAGGAGTACGCAGGCGCCGACATCCTCGTCGCCGGGCCGAACTTCGGCACCGGTTCGTCCCGTGAGCACGCCGTGTGGGCCCTCGACGACTACGGCTTCCAGGCCGTGATCTCGCCCCGCTTCGGCGACATCTTCCGCAACAACGCGACCAAGGTCGGCCTTGTGCCGGTGCAGGTGTCCGCCGAGATCGGCGAGCAGCTTCTACGGGCCATCGAGGCCGACCCGACGCTCGAGATCACGATCGACATCGCCCGTCGAACAGTAAGCGCGCCGAAGATCGGCCTGGAAACCACGTTCCCGCTCGACGACTTCACCCAGTATCGCCTTCTGAACGGGCTCGACGACATCGGCATCACGATGCAGCACGCCGACGACATCACCGCCTTCGAGGCGACGCGGCCGGCTTGGGCGCCCACCGCCTAAGCCGTCGTCGCCCGCCTAAGCCCGCCTAAGCCGTCGTCGCAGTCACCGGTCGCAGCGGCCGGCGGAGCGCGACGGCAGGCGGAGCGCGGCGGATCGGCACCAGGCTGGGTCCGGGGACGTCACGGCACGTGGCGAAATGGCGTTGGCGTAACGTTTTTCGCCGCTATACGTGATATGTCTGATGATTCGGTGTCCCGATCCGCCGCGCCCCGGTTCCTGCCCCACCGTCTCGCCCGATCGGTCAGCGAGCAACCGCAGCGAGTTCGCGTTCGAGGACCCGCGCCACGCCGTCCTCGTTGTTCGAGAGTGCGATCTCGTTGGCGACCGCCTTCGCATCCGGGTGTGCGTTGGCCATGGCCACACCGTGACCTGCCCAGTCGAGCATCTCGATGTCGTTCGGCATATCGCCGAATGCGACCACGTCCTGCGCGTCGAACCCGTGCCGGTCGCAGATACGTGCAAGTGCCGATGCTTTTGACACTCCAGCTGCCATTACTTCGATGAGCGTGTTGCTGCCGGGAATGCTCGCCGTCGATCCGTAAGTGACGGTGCCGAGCGAACCGATCGCCTCGACGACCGCGCCGAAGACCTTGCCGTTCATCGAATTGTGGCGGAACAGGATCTTGTAAGGCGCCTCCTGGACAAGGTCTTCGATCGCCCCCACCGCGGTGTCCGGTGCCTGGGCGAACACCGGGACGTAACCGGGATCATGGGCGAAGCCGGAGGGACGATCGGTGGCGAAGCCGGCCTCGGGCATCAGGGCGCGGACGATCTCGATGATCTGCAGGCAGTCCGCGGTCGGAATGAGGCGCTGGTCGACGACCGACTCATCCTTGAGGTCGATGATGATCGCCCCGTTGGAGCAGACGGCGAGGCCACGATGGCCCGAGATCTCGGCCACCGGATGCACCCAACGGGGCGGCCGGCCGGTGGCGTAGACGAAGAGGTTCTTGTCGGCCACGGCATGGATCGCGGCCCGCGTGCGGGGCGAAAGGGTGTCGTCGGTTCGCAGAAGGGTGCCATCGAGGTCCGAGGCAACGAGGCGGAAACGCACCCCCGCAGGGTAATGCCACCCTCCGCCGTCTCGGCGCGGGGCGCTGCAATCACGACAACACCCTTCGAAGCAGCCGCGCGAGCACGACCACAAGCACCAAAAGCGATCCAACGGCTACGGACACTCCGACAGAAACGGTCGCTGCGCCGGTCGAACCGACCACCGCAGCCGCCACACTTGCGCCGACTATGGCCATCGCAAACGCTGTCGCGCGATCGGCCGCGACCCGTGCCGCGATCGCTGCGTCCATCCATCGTTCGCGGGGTGAAGCGACGACCAACAGGGCGACTACACCGAGCCCACCAGTTGGCGCCGCCCACCATCTCTGCGTGTCGACCACGAGCGCGATTGCCCACGCGAGCGCGGCGAACGCGCCCGCAAACGCCAGCGCCGACGGCAGGCGTACAACCGCCAGAAGGCTCGCCATCGTCGACGCGGTGGCAAGCACCACCACGGCCCCGACCGCCGGGCCCGTACCGGCGCCATGCCCGCTCGCGGCGTCAGTTGTGGCGAGCCCGCCGACCAACGCCGTGAGCAGAACGGCGACCGACGCGTGCGCGTAGCCGCGTCGCTTTGCCGGAGCCCACGTCATGACGGAGCTCGCCGCATCGACGTCCCCATCCGCCGCCGCCACGTCGTCACCTCCCGAAGCACCGATTCGAGACCTGTCAGCGCACCGTCGGATGGACGGGTCCACCGGATCACGGCCACCCCCGAAGCCGCGAGCAGCCGTCGTTGGCGTTCCTGTTCCAGCCCCCAGAGACGGCGACCCAGGACCTCGACGTCCGCTGCGTCCAAGGGCAGCGGATCGACGATCGACAATGGGTCGACAGCGATCACGGCCACGTCATGACCCCGAGCTACGAGGGCACGTATGGCTGCGGTGCCCCGATCATCGAGCAGCGGCGTCACGGCAATCACGAAGGCTCGGCGGGGCAGCGCGCGGACCGGTACGACCCCGACGTCCTTCGTCGCGGCACTGGCGAACACGATCGTCTCGACCATCGTGTCGACGAGCCGATAGCGGGCGAGTTGCCCAGCAGACGGCACGACCCATTGGAGCAGACCGCCGTAGCCGATGTACCCGACGCGGTCCCGGCGGGCGAGGTGCGCCGAGCCGATCGCGGCCGCGATCTCGAGTGAGGACAGAAGCGAACTGCGACCGTCCGAACCACGGGCGTCGGCAAACGAATCGACGAACACGACCACGTCCTCGTTGCGGTCAGGGTGACGGTCGATCACCCACGGCTCATCACGCCGAGCCGAGACACGCCAGTTGATCCGGGTCGCCGGGTCCCCGTGGCGCCACGCTCGGCTGTCCGCGAACTCGAAGCCATCGGCACGGCTGCGGGCGGTCTGTTCGCCGAAATGCGCGCCGGTATGGGCCGCGGCAACGAGCGACCGGATGGCGGGAACGCTCGGGATCACCCGCACCCGCGCTACCGGTCCGAGCACCCGTTCGTAGCGGACAAGACCGACCGGATCATGCCAGCGGAGCGCCACCGGTCCGACCGCGGCACGTCCGATCGCGTGCCCGCGCAACGCGAACTCATAGGTACACATACTGTTGGGTTCAGCGCGCAACGTCCGGAACGTCGGCATCCCGGCAATGGCGCCGAGCGGCGGAAGCACCCTCACTGCCACCTCGACGCGGCCGATCCGCTCCGAGGAGGTGACCCCGACCCGCACGCCGAGGGGCTCACCGACGAGAACCCGCGCGCCATCAACTACGAGCGAGACTTCGAAACCCACTCCACGACCGGGGGCGCGGGCCAACCCGTGCACCAGAACGGCGGCAGCCGGTGCCGCAAGGACGACAAGGTCGCTCCGCCGAGTCACCAGTCCCGCAAGCACGCCGAAGACGGCGATGAGGCCGAGGGCGAGTCCGAGCGACGTGACAGCGAACGTCGTCGTCTCCTCGGCTGACCCGGTCATGCCTGCGGCCGAAGTACCTCAGCCGCGCTCGGGACGGGAACGGCGGCCACGATCGCAGCGATGATCCCCTGCGGGTCGACGCGGCGCACCCACGCCTCGGGCTGGAGCAGCACGCGATGGCCGAGTGCATGGATCGCGACCTGCTTGACATCGTCGGGAACGGCAAAGTCCCGACCAGCCAAAGCGGCGCGGGCCCGCGCCAGCTTCACCAGCGCCAGCGTGCCGCGAGGGCTCGAACCCATGGCCAGTGGCGCGCTGGACCGCGTGGCCTGCACGATGGCCACTGCATACCGGCCGATCGCTTCGCTCACATGCACCTCCTCGACGGCCCGTTGCAGCGCGAGCAGCTCGGTGCGATCGACGACCGGCGCCAACACGACCTCATCGCGACGACGTCCGAGCCGTCGGGAGACCATTTCCCACTCGTCGTCGCCGGTCGGGTAGCCGACGCTGGTGCGGATGAGGAACCGGTCGAGCTGCGCCTCGGGAAGTGGATATGTGCCCTCGAACTCGATCGGGTTCTGGGTGGCGATCACGAGGAACGGGCGCTCGAGCGGATACGACGTGCCGTCGATGGTGACCTGTCGCTCCTCCATCGCCTCCAGCAGAGCCGACTGCGCCTTCGGGGTCGCCCGGTTGATCTCGTCGGCCAGGACCACATTGGCGAAGATCGGTCCGGGTCGGAACACCAAGGCCCGCTCGGCATCGAGCACGAGTGCACCGGAAAGGTCCGTCGGCAGCACATCAGGCGTCATCTGCACGCGGGAGAACGACATGCCGAGCACCTGTGCGAACGAACGGGCGAGCAGGGTCTTGGCCACGCCGGGCACGTCGTCGATCAGCACGTGGCCGTCAGCGAGCAGCGCCATGAGGATCAGCTCCAGCGCGGGACGTTTTCCGATGACAACCTCTTCGACGGCGTCGAGCACCCGACCCCCCACCCGCGCGACTTCGGCGATCGAGCGGGGGACGGCTGCCGCATCCGACCGGTCGGGGTCTGGGGCCGCCGCGGGGACCGTGTCCGGAACACTCATCGGGGCTCTGCCTGGGCTGCCTGCACCCGGTCGATCAGCGCGGACACGTGGCGTACGCCGAGCGCGTCGGACCGGTTGAACGAGTCAGCGGCGAACTCACCGTCCGACACGGCCTCCAACAGCGGCGCGATCTCCCGCCTGAACACCCCGGCATCCCCAGCCAGGGCGGCGAGCCGGTCGGCGTCCACCATCTGCGCAACGGCGGCCCGCACGATCGGGTCCGGGCCGACGAACGAGTCGAACTCGGAGGAAGCCGACCCTGTCGGAGCGATCGAGCCCGACAGTCGGGCGAACAGGCGAAAGACGAGAGCGACACTGACCCAGACGAGTACGCCCTCGAGCGCGTACTCACGGAACTGCGGCGCAACGGACAGCACGAGGAGCCAGACGGACGCCGGTAGCAGCACGACGGTCACAGCGAAGCGGGTCCACCGACCGGTCGTCGTCATCACAACGACCCTATGGGAAGCGCTCGGACCTCGAGCTCGCCCCGCAGCTGACGAAGGGCATCGATGGAACGAAGACGCATCGACTCGTCGACGGCGCGGGCATCGAAGCGGGCCGAGACGTAGAGCTGGGTGAGGAGGGCTAGAGGACCGGGAGAGATCCCGGTCCGCCCGAGCGTTCGGCTGAGGAACTCGGCCGGCGTGTCGGCCGGCGCCCGCGACAGGCCGAACGAGGCGAACACACGCTCCATGCCGTCGTAGGCGCGGATGACGGCCCGGCGAGGGTCTGCTTCGTCCTCGACCTCCCGCACCACGTCACCGACCGCCTGCGCCGCATCGCCAGCGAAGTCCCGCTCGGGGCCGCCGCCGGCTGGCCTTCGCCGACGGGCGACGGCGGCAACAACGACGAACACGAGGACTGCGATGACAATGATACCGACGCCCAACCCGACGCCCCAAGTCGGCCGCCCGGAGACCGCGGACGACGGGTGATGGGTCGTCGGAGGCACCGCCGCCGACTGACCCGCGACCGCGTCATGGCGCTTGAGTCGTCGGAGGAACAGCATCACGAGCATGAACACGAGGACGACAGCGGCGACGATCCGGACGCCCGACCGCTGGCCGGGCTGATCGCGGCTCTTGGCCTGCCCGCGGAGGAAAAGCCCAGCCAGGAGTAGGACGACCGAGACGGCCGACACGACCACGGCGAAGGCCACGGCGAGGTTCGTCACCAGCACGCCATCGCCCTTGCTGTCCACGCGGCGGGGCGCAGACCGTGACGCGGCGAGAGCCATGAGCCCGAACAGCGCGGTCGCGGCCAGCGCGACGCAGGCGCGCCTGATTGCCGTCCGACGGGAAACCCGCTGCCGCTCGACCACAAGGGCGAACGTAGCCCGATCGCAGCGGACCGGCCCCGGTTGTAGACAGGCCCTCATGCCCTCGCTGCGAATCCTCCAGATCGACGCCTTCACCGATCGGATCTTCGCCGGAAATCCGGCGGCCGTCGTCCCGCTCGAAGCCTGGCTACCGGACGCGACGCTCCAGGCGATCGCTGCAGAGAACAACCTCGCCGAGACGGCGTTCCTCGTCCCGTATGTAGCCCCGCCCGCCGAGGGCGACCAGACCGCGTCAGCGGGACCGGAGCCCGGCGAGCCCGCCTATGACCTGCGCTGGTTCACCCCGACGGTCGAGGTCGACCTTTGCGGCCACGCCACGCTCGCCAGCGCCTCCTTTCTGCTCTACGACGTCCACCCGCGTGACGAGCGGGTGCACTTCATGACGCAGAGCGGGTGGCTGTCCGTGGCCCGCTCCGGCGACAGGCTGCAGCTCGACTTCCCCGCCCGTCCGGCGAAACGCGTGCCAACCGACGAACAGCCCGCCGACCTCGCGGCTGCGCTCGGGGCCACACCGGTCGCCGTCTGGGCCGCCCGGGACCTCATGGTCGTATTCGACACCGAAGCCGAGGTGCGAGCGCTCCGGCCCGACTTCGCCGCCATCAGCCGCTGGGACTGGTTCGCGGTGATTGCGACAGCTCCGGGCAACGACTGCGACTTCGTCTCACGCTTCTTCGCTCCGGCCAAAGGAGTGCCCGAGGATCCCGTCACCGGCTCGTCCCACACCACACTGATTCCCTACTGGGCCGACCGACTGAATCGGCGAACCCTGCACGCACGCCAGGCCTCGCCCCGCGGCGGCGAGCTCTGGTGCTCGCGCGTCGGCGATCGGGTCCTGATCGCCGGTGACGCGGTCCGCTTCCTCGACGGCACCATCGTGTTCTGAACCGCAAGATGTCCTTAGTAGTGCTAATTAGCTGCGCTAAGTAGCTAGGCTAAGGAGATGCCGGGACAGACCGACGACCTCGCACCCGCACTGCGGATGGCCGTGATGCGCCTCGCCCGCCGCCTGCGGCTCGAGGATACGGCCGCCGGTGCCACCCTCTCCCAGCTCTCGGCGCTGGCCGTGATCGAGAAGTTCGGGCCCATCGGCATCGGTGACCTCGCGGTACGTGAGCGGGTGCAGCCGCCGACGATGACCCGGATGGTCACCAAGCTCGAAGTACTGGGCCTCATCGGGCGCACCGGCGACCCGAAGGACGGGCGGATCGTCCGCGTCGCCATCACCAACGCCGGCGGAAAGGCGCTGGCCGACAGCCGCCGACGGCGCACCGCGTTCCTCGCCGCCAATGTCGTCACCCTGTCGGATTCGGACCGGCGCGCCCTCGTACGGGCGTTGCCGATCCTCGAGCGGCTGGCGGACGCATGACGGCCCGCCGCGCACATCCGATCGCGGCCGACGTCAGCGACGCGCCACGCCCGACCAGGGTCAGACATCGCACATTCCGATCACTGCGGATCCGCAACTACCGGCTGTTCTTCATTGGCCAGCTCATCTCGATCTGCGGTACGTGGATGCAGTCGATCGCGCAGGCGACCTACGTGCTGTACCGGCTGAACGGCGGCGGTCGGCAGCTCGGCATCCTGAGTGCCTGCACGTTCATCCC
>JAYUDQ010000519.1:0-1585 GCA_043739745.1 Acidimicrobiia bacterium
ACGGTGACCGTCCGGGGCACCAGCAGCCTCTCGGCTGACGCGGTGCGCTCCGCGGCGCGACTCGGAGACGGAGAGCCGCTGCTGTTCCTCGACACCGTCGCCGTCGCCCGGCGCGTCGAGGCGCTGCCGGCAGTTGACCGGGCGATCGTGTCCACGGAGCTGCCGAACACGGTCATCATCAGGGTCAGGGAACGACACGCCGTCGGAGTCCTACGACGGGCCGGTCCCGACCCGGTTGCGGTGGTGGACAAGGAGGGTCGGGTCATCGCACGCGTCGCCGAGGCGCCGCCCGGACTCCCAGAGCTCGTTGGTGTCGGCCCGGCGCCGGCACTCGGTCAGCGGCTTGGCCGCACCGCCGCACCGCGTGGACTCGCAGCGATGAGTCCCCGGCTGCGAGTCGGAGTGAGCCGGTTCATTGTCCGCAACGGCGTCGCGTCGGCCCGTCTCGCCAAGGGTTCGCAGCCGGTCACGGTGATTCGCTTCGGTCGGGTGGAGGACATGCGCGCCAAGAGCGAGGCGGCGCTGGCGGTGATGGATGACCTCACGCGACGGGCCCAGAGCGTGCGACTGCTCGACGTCTCGGTCCCTTCGGCGCCGGCGACCCGATGAAGACCGCCCGATGAAGACCGCCCGATGCATCCAGCCCGATGCATCTGTCTCGTCAGGGTCACCGCGCGCACGCAGTCACGCCCAGTGATTGCTGGTAGGGGAGACGGTCGAGTAGTGTCTCGACCATCACCAGAGGTTTACATAACTCTTGACCTCCAGTCGAGGTCCAGAGTTGGGGCCCCGGCCGCGGGCCGACCGTAGGGAGATTCGCCGAAGATGTTGGGTGCACCGCAGAACTATCTCGCCGTGATCAAAGTGGTCGGCGTCGGAGGTGGCGGCGGCAACGCCGTCAACCGCATGATCGATGCCGGTTTGAAGGGCGTCGAGTTCATCGCCGTCAACACGGACGCGCAAGCGCTGCTGATGAGCGACGCGGACGTGAAGCTGGACCTCGGCCGCGAACTGACGCGCGGGCTCGGCGCCGGGTCTGATCCGGATGTCGGTCGGCAGGCTGCGGAAGAGCACCGGACCGAGATCGAAGAAGTCCTACGCGGTGCAGACATGGTCTTCATCACCGCGGGGAAGGGCGGTGGCACCGGGACGGGCGGGGCGCCGATCATCGCGGAGGTCGCGAAGTCCATCGGCGCGCTGACGATCGGCGTCGTCACCCGGCCGTTCAGCTTCGAGGGACGTCGTCGCTCCGTGCAGGCCGAGCAGGGGATCCAGACCCTGAAGGAAAAGGTCGACACCCTCATCATCATCCCGAACGACCGCCTGCTCCAGGTCTCGGACGAAAAGACCTCGATGCTCAATGCGTTCAAGATGGCCGACGAGGTCCTGCTCCAAGGTGTGCAGGGCATCACGGACCTGATCACGACCCCTGGCCTCATCAACACGGACTTCGCGGACGTGAAGATGATCATGACCAATGCGGGCTCAGCACTGATGGGCATCGGCTACTCCTCCGGCGACGGCCGGGCGGTCGCTGCGGCGCGTTCTGCGATCTCGAGTCCGCTGCTCGAAGCAAGCATCGAAG
>JAYUDQ010000520.1:0-11052 GCA_043739745.1 Acidimicrobiia bacterium
CAGACACGATCGGGCGCAGCGCGCCGGGGAAGGGCGGGATCGTCAAGGCGAGATGGTCACGGCGAGAGCGGTCACGGTTGGGATGACAGGGTACCCGCGGCGAGGGCCTCCAGCCGCTCACTTGTGTCACCGCCGTCGGTCACAGCGGAGCGAACGGGGGCCATCCCATGGGCTTGCCACCCACGACGTGGAGGTGCAGATGCGGCACCGAGTTCCCGGAGTCGGCACCCACGTTGAAGACCAGCCGGTAGCCGCGCTCGGCGATGCCGTCGATCTCGGCCACCTCCCGTGCCGTCACGAACATCTCGGCCACGATCGCGGCGTGCTCGGGCCCGATGGCGGCGGCGTGCTCGATGTGCTCCTTCGGCACGACGAGCACATGCGTCGGGGCGGTGGGGTTGAGGTCGCGGAAGGCGAGGGTCCGCTCGCTCTCGGTCACCTTCTCGGCAGGGATCTCACCGGCCACCACCCGACAGAACAGACACGGCATGGACGCAGCGTATCCATTGCGCCCGGGTGCGGAACTCCCGTTCGGATCGCCACAAGCGCGGGCGGCCGATCCGCCGCGCTCGGGTTCCGGCGCCGCGACGCAGCCGACCGGTCGCGTCACTTCACCTGGGAACTCCCCTACCCTCTGCCCCCGTGCCCGAAGGCCATACCATCCATCGCCTCGCCCTCGACCAGTGGCGCGACCTCGGCGGCGAGGCCCTTGCGGTCACCTCGCCACAGGGTCGCATGGGTGACGACGCGGCCCGCCTCGATGGTCAGCAGCTGCGCCGCATCGACGCCCACGGAAAGCACCTGTTCTACCGATTCGGCTCGGCCACACCGGCGCGGGCCACGACGCTGCACGTTCATCTCGGTCTGTTCGGCACCTTCCGGCGCCAGCCTTCGCCTCCGGCGGCCCCGAAGGCGACTGTCCGCCTGCGCATGACGGGGGAGAAATGGTCGGTCGATCTCGTCGGGCCGACCGACTGCCGCATCACCGACCCGGATCAGGAGCGGACGATCCTCGAACGGCTCGGGCCCGACCCGCTGCGGCCCGACGCCGATCCGGAGGCTGCGTGGGCCCGGTTGCAACGCCGTCGCATCCCGATCGGCGAGGCGTTGCTCGACCAGCGGATCATCGCCGGAGTCGGCAACGTGTACCGGGCCGAGGCCCTCTATGTCCACGGCATCCATCCGAACCGGCCGGCCAACACGATCACGAGGAATGAGTTCGACGGGCTGTGGGCGACCCTTGGGGCGATGCTGCGGCAGGGGGTGAAGGACCGGCGGATCATCACGCTCGACGGCGACGACCTCCGTGCCTTCGGTGTTCCCCGGTCTCGGATCGCCAGCAAGGAAGCGGTCTACGTCTACAAGAAGGACCGGTGTCTGCGGTGCGAGACGCCGATCGACCGCTGGGACATGTCCGGGCGCTGGGCCTATGCCTGCGGCACGTGCCAGGTCCTGTGAGCGCCGGCCGATACCTCGGACCGAAAGGCGACGTCGGCCACGAAGGGCGACGACGCGCCTACGGTGAGCGCCGTGGCGGAGGAAAAGTACCGGACGAGTCGGGATGCGGCGGACGCCCTTGCGAAGCGCGTGCGACGACCGATCACACCCGTGGGCGAAGGCGACGACGACACCACGCTGGATGCCGCGCTGGACGAGCTTCGTGACCGAGCCGGCGCGGATGCGGCCGCAGAGTCACGAGCTGCGCGGGCGTGGCATCGCCGCGGCGACGAGGAGAACGCCACCTGGCTCGGCACACTGCTCGATCTGGCCGAGGCCGGCGACCATGTCGTGCTGTACACCGATCGTGGCACCACGCTCCGCGGAACGATCGATGCCGTCGGCCGCGAGGTCATCGTGCTGCGCACCGGTCCCCATGAACAGGCGATCTGCGCAGCCGACACCGTAACCTCGGTGCGTGCGCTCCAGCGCTCCGCCACGGCACAGGGAGATCGCAAGACGGCCGACGTCGACCTCCGACTGCTGCTGCACGGCTTCGCCGAGGAGCGCCGCGCCGTCGCCGTGCAGCCTCGTGGTGGCGAATCCGTGGCCGTCGTTGGAACGCTCGTCAGCTGCGGTGCCGACGTGTGTTCGGTGCGTACCGACCAGGAATCGGCTCAGGGGTCGGCGGCGCACACGGGACCTCTGCCCATGGTGCACGTGCGGCTCGGAGCGATTGCGGTGGTGACGGTGTTCGTTGCGCAGTAGCGGTGCCTTGCGCCCCGCTCCCGAACGTGCAGGTGCGGCTCACACCTCGACTTCGGTGGCACCCTTTGCCTCGGGGTAGAGATGCTCGAGCGAGCCGGGTTCGATGCGGGCGCTCAGGATGAAGGCGTCGACTTCGTGCTCCTGAAGTCGGATCACGCGCCCGAACTTGTAGCCCGGGACGAGGCCTTCATCGATGAACTTGTACAGCGTGCGCAGAGAGACGCCGAGGCGCTTCGCGGCCTCGATCGTGCTGAGCCATCGAATGTCTGAAGCCATCGTTTCAGTGTAGTTCCCCCAACGCATGTTCGACGTTTCCGGCAAGGTTCACACCTTTTCAGCGATTCTGGTTGCCGATTCACTTCTGAAGCAGTAGAACCACGCCATGGCGGATTCAACCGGTGCTCTGCACGACGGCAACCCCGTCGGCAACCACGCCGACAACCCATTCGGGGCTGACCAGAAGCCTCGGTCATCACGGAGCGTGTCGAGGAAGCGACGTGGAGTGGGCAAGCCCACGCTGGTGGCTGCCCGTCCGGCGGTGATGCCGGGCGCCCGGGCCGTGCTCGGAGCGCTGCTCTGCGTTGTCGCCGCGCTGCTCACCCTGGCTGCCTACGCACGAGCGAACAGAGCACCCACGACCCGCTACGTGGTGGCTGCATCCGACCTCGAGCCGGGTGCGGCGATCCAGCCCGGCGACATCGAGCTCATCACGATGCGCCTTCCTGCTCCGCTTCGCTCACGCGCCATCGACCGCGCCGATGACCTGCTCGGCGCGACCGTCCTCGGCCCGGTGGCCAAGGGGGAGCTGATCCAGATCGGCAACGTCATCAAGAAGGCCGGCGGGCCGGACTCGCAGGAGTTCAGCTTCCCGATCGAAGCCGCATTCGCGGCCGCCGGCAGGGTGCGCGGGAGCGACCGGGTCGATGTGATCGCCACGTTCGGCTCGGGGGACTCGGCGGCGACGGAGGTCGTGGCCGCCGACGTGCTCGTCGCCCACGTCGACCGTCCGAATGCGAGCCTCGCATCGAGCCGGGAGGTCCTCGTCGTCACGCTCGCGGTGGACGGCGCCGTGGACACCATCCGTCTGGCACGCGCCGTCGCCGTCGGCAAGCTCATGCTCGTTCGGACGACGGGCGCCACACGGTCGGCCGGCGCGCCGCCGGTCGCATCCAGCACCGATCGAGCCGTGCCACCCGTGAACGCGCCAACCGTCAGCGCGCCAAGCGTCACGGCGCCGCCACCCACCGCGCCGACCGCATGAACGCCGCCCGCTACGTCGTGGCCGGCGTGGCCCGCCCGAGGTCGGCATGGTTCGCCCAGGTGTCCCAGTGGGCCAACGCCGCGGCTATCCCGGCCGAGTTCGTCAAGTGCGTCGGAGTCGACGAACTGCGGGGCCGGATCACCTCTGGCCGACCGTTCTCGGCCATCCTGCTGGACGGAGGGCTTCCCGGCGTGGACCGGGACCTGCTCGCCGTCGCCCGCGACCGCGGGATCGCGGCCATCGTCGTTGCTGATCCGGTAGGCGCACCGCGTTGGCTGGCACTTGGCGCGAGCGCCGTGCTCAGTCCGGCCCTCACCCGGGCCGAGCTGGTCGACGCGCTCGCCTCACTTGCGCAGCTCGTGTCGACTGCGGATCCGACACCGATGTTCGAAGCGGCCGGCGACCGAGCGTTTCCCCTCCGCGGCCGAGTGATCGCCGTCACCGGTCCGGGCGGAACGGGTGCCTCGACCGTGGCCATGTCCGCCGCCCAGGCCGTTTCGACCGGGCTCGATGGGCAGCCGGGCAACGTCGTGTTGGCCGACCTGTGCCTGCGGGCCGAACAGGGCATGCTCCATGATTCGCAGTCGGTCGCACCGGGCCTGCAAGAGCTCGTCGATGCCCACCGCAGCGGCCGGCCTTCCCCAGCCGACATCCGTGCGCTCTGCTTCGGCGTCCACGATCGCGGCTACGACCTCCTGCTCGGCCTCCGTCGACGGCGATTGTGGACGACGCTACGACCCGGCGCGGTGGCGGCCGCGTTCGAGGGCCTGTGCGTCGCCTATCCCATCGTGGTCGCCGACGTCGGGGCCGACCTCGAAGGTGAGGACGTGAGCGGCTCCATCGACGTCGAGGAACGCAACGTCCTCAACCGCACGGCGATACGGGCCGCCGATCTCGTCCTCGTCGTCGGACATGCCTCGCTGAAGGGTCTGCACTCGTTGACGGCGTTGATCCAGGACATACGCGATTTCGGCATTGACGACGCCCGCATCCAAGCAGTGATGAACGCCGCACCGGCATCGGCTCGGTCGCGGGCGGCATTCGGCCGGGCACTTGCCGAACTACTGCCTTCCCTGCCGGCGCGCCACGGCGGTGGGTCCGGTGCCGAGCGCGGCCCAATGGCTGCCCCCGTCTTCGTTCCGGTCCGCAACATCGATGCATGTCTTCGCTCGGCCACCGCGCTGCCGGCCGCGGTTGTCGAACCCATCGGCGCGGCAATCCGCCATTGTTTCGAGGCCGGCGGCCCGGCACGGCCCCAACAGGAACATGCGTGGCGGCGGATCGCGCCGGGCTTCTTGCGCAGCGGCGCGCTCGGCCAGGGAACGCAGTGAGCACACGGACCCGGACAACGCAGATGACGAGCTCGCCCCTGGCCACCATCGAGCAGAACGTTCAGGACCGCGCCAAGGCGACGGGGCTCGACGTCTCGACCGTTGCAGGAGACGCCGGCCTGCGTGCCCTCGTCGACGAGGAGATCCGGTCGTGGCGGATCGCCCACCAGCGCGGGTTACGCGACGAGGACATCAACGACCCCGACGAGCTGGCCGAACGGGCGCTGAGGAACTTGACCGGGTACGGCCCGCTGGCCCACCTCCTTGCCGACGACGACGTGTACGAGATCATGGTCAACGGGCCGAGTTCGATCTTCATCAAGCGACACAGCGGCGATAACGGCTACCACGACGAGGTCTTCCACGACGACGACCACGTGACCCGCACCATCACCAAGATCCTCGACGACAGCAATCGTGCCCACCGCAAGCTCGACCCGTCGGAAGGCCTGCAGGACGCGCAGCTCGAGGGCGGCGCCCGCATGCATATCGTGCACGGCGACATCGGCCGCGACGGTCACCTCCTCGTCAACATCCGGAAATTCACCGGCGTCAGTGTCACCAGCCTGGACGAGCTCGTGCAGCGCGACATGCTCGGCCACGAGGTCGCCGCCTTCCTCCGGGCCTGTGTCCGCTCCCGCACCACGATCGTGTTCGCGGGTGCGCCCGGGGCCGGCAAGACCACGATGCTGTCGTGTTGCGCAGCCGAGCTCGATCCTGCGTTGCGGGTCGTCATCGCCGAAGAGGTGTTCGAAGCCGACGTGCCGCTGGCGAATGTTGCCAGCATGCAGACCCGGCCGGCCCGCGCCGACCGACGCGAGGTGGACCTGCGTCGGCTGGTGGCCGGCTTCCTGCGCATGGCACCGGACATCGCCATCGTGGGCGAGGTCCGTGACCGCGAAGTGCTTCCGCTACTTCTCACTTTGAGCAGCGGGGTGAAGGGCTTCACGACCCTGCACGCCGGTTCCGCCCGCCAAGCGCTTTCACGCCTGCGCTTCATCGCCCAGCTCGCCGACGTCAGCAACGAGCTCCCGATGTCGGCGCTGAACGCACTGATCAGCGAGGCCGTCGATCTCGTCGTGCACTGCGTGCGCACCGCGAACGGGCTTCGGGTCAGTGAGATCGTCGCCGTGGAGGAGCAGCAGACCGGGCCGGACGCGGCGGCCTTCACCGTCACCGACCTGTTCCGGCGCTCGGGTCCGCACGCCCCGCTGACGTGGTCGGGCAACATGCCGGTACGGCTCAGCCGGGTGCTCGAGGCCGGTGGGTTCGACGTCACCGAGCTCCTGGCTGCCGTCCCGGACCACGCCGAGTCACCTCCCCGGGGCAGTCGATGATCGCGATCGCGGCGATGGCTGCGTCCTTCGGAACCTATCTGCTCTACAGCGCGCTCGTGCTCGGTCGGCGGGGGCTCATGTTCAGCCGCAGCGGTCCCCACCGAGAGCACCGCATCCAGGGTTGGATGACCCAGGCCGGCATGGTCGGCGTCCGACCCTTGGAGCTCGCCTCGGTCGAGGTGACCGTGTTCGTCGGCTCCGCAGCGTTGGCCTGGGTCATGTTCGGGGCCATCATCCCGGCCGTGCTGGCCGGGCTCTTCGGGGCCGCTGCCCCGATCGCCGTCTACCGCGCCCGCCGTCGAACGCTCCTCGACGAAGCACGCGATGCCTGGCCGTACCTGATCGAGGAGATGCGCCTTCTCACCGGAGCGCTCGGCCGCTCCATCCCCGTGGCCATGCTCGAAGCTGGGCGCAAGTCGCCGACCGCCCCGATGCGAGCGGCATTCGAGGCGGCCAACCGGGAGTGGCAGCTCAGCACCGACTTCGGTCGGGCCTGTGCGGTGCTCAAGGAGTCCCTTGCCGATCCGACCGCCGACGTCGTCTGCGAGACCCTCATCGTCGCCAATGAGATCGGCGGCAGCGACCTCGAACGGCGGTTGGCCGCACTCGTCGATGACCGCCGCACCGACCTGCGCCATCGCAAAGAAGCACAGAGCCGCCAGAGCGGGCCGCGTTTCGCACGATGGTTCGTCCTCGCGGTGCCGCTCGGCATGGCCCTCGTCGGGATGTCCATCGGCGACGGACGCGGGGCCTACCGGAGCAGCGGCGGCCAGGTGGCCGTCATCACGGGCATGGTCCTCGTGGCCGGTTGCTGGATGTGGGCGAGCAGGATCATGCGCCTACCGGAGCAGGAGCGCGTGTTCGACCGATGATCCGTGTGATCGCCGTCAGCGCAATCCTGGCCTGGATCGGGCTGTCCCTGGTGTTCGCGGGAATACCGACACTGCAGCAGCCAAGCCTCGCCGACCGTCTCCGGCCCTACACGCCGGGCGCCCTCTCGGCGCGCCCGAAGGTGTTCGCCGCTCGATCGTTCCGCGAGGAGATCGGGCCGCTGGCCGCGGTCGTCGGCAGCCGGGTCGCCCGGGCCTTCGGTGTCCACGAAGAACTGCGCGTTCGGCTTGAGCGCGTGCATTCCGATGAAGACCCCACGGCCTTCCGAATTCGGCAGGCGAGCTGGGCCGTCGGCGCGCTCCTGGCCGCGACGGCGCTCGCGCTCGTGGTCGACGTTCCCGCCGCGCTCGCGGTGATCGCCCTATGGACGGCGCCCCTCCTCGGCTTCCTCGTCGTCGAGCAGCAGCTGGCATTCCGTTCGGAGCGCTGGCAGCGGCGTCTGGCGCTCGAGCTCCCCGTTGTCAGCGAACAGCTCGCGATGCTCCTCGCCGCCGGCTACAGCCTCGGCGGCGCGCTCACCCGGCTCTCCGCCCGCAGCAACGGGGCGGTCGCGGCCGACTTCCGACGAGTGCTCAGGCGAACCCGCCAGGGAATCTCGGAGGGCGACGCCATCGACGAATGGGCCCTGCTCGTCAAGGTTCCCGCCGTGTCGCGCCTCGCGTCGGTGCTGCGACTCCACGGCGAAGCGGCGGACCTCGGGCGCCTCGTCTCGGACGAAGCCCGGGCGTGTCGCGACGAAGGCCAACGAAGCCTCCTCGAAGCGGTCGAACGCAAGAGCCAGCAGGTCTGGATCCCCGTCACCGTCGCCGCACTGCTCCCCGGCACCATCTTCCTCGCCGTGCCGTTCATGTCCGCGCTGCGCTTCTTCGCCGAGTGAAACGGAGGCAACGCCCAAACACCGACCACAACGCGCACTGAACCTCTTGTCTGTCCGTCCTTCTTCCTCGCGCCGACTCGATCACTTCCCCGCCCGCTTCCCCATAGCCAGCAATGCCCATTCCGGAAAGGGAAACTCCCATGCACACCTTCGACATCCTCCGCTTCACCGTCACCGTCCAGACCGCGGCCCTCGGGCTCTGGGACCGCGCCACCGACCTTCGCAACCGCGCCGACGAGCGCGGCGAAGGCGTCATCTCCACGGCCATCGCCGTGCTCATCATGGCCGTCATCGGCGCGGCCATGTATGCCGCCTACGTGCTGCTGTTCAATAAGACGAACGACGCGGTCAGCACCAAGGTCGGTCAGATCAGCGGATGACCCGCCGCCGACTCGCGTCCCGTGAGGGTGGCGTCGGCATGTTCAACTCGATCCTCGGCGGCGTCGTCATCCTGACGATCCTGCTTGTCGCGACCCACGTGCTGCTGGCTCTCCAGCGGCGCACGATCGTCGACGCGGTCGCGTTCGACACCGCTCGCTCCGTCGCACGCGGCGGCGGCATCTCGATCGACGAGGCCGAGCGCCGGGCCAGAGCACTACTGCACGACAACCGGGCCACAGTCGTCTGGCGCGCGGTCGAAGACGGCGACCTGGAGTTGCGCATCACCACACATGCGCCGATGCTGATCGCCATTGGGCCGCTGGCGAAGCTGGCCACGATCGAGCGGACCGTCCACGTACGTCGCGAGCTCCTTCGGGGGAATCGTCCATGAGACGTGGCCGCTTCACAGGGAAACGGCGGCGGACCGCGAGGCCGACCCGGCGACAACGCGAGGGCGGACAGGCGGGCGCAGAGATCCTCGCCTTCGGGTTCGTGCTGCTGATCGGGATGGTGCTCCTCGTGGCCAACGTCTGGGCCATCATCGACGCCAAGATGACGGTCACGGCCGCAGCGCGGGAAGGCGTCCGCGCCATGGTCGAGGCCAACGCAGACACTGCCGATGCCGACGCGCACCGCGCCGTCGATGCCGTGATCACCGGCGCGAATCGCCAACTCGCCAACGTCACCTTTGCCTCCGCCATCGAAGGTGGAACCTACGAGCGGTGTGCTCGCGTCACGATCCGGATCAGCGCCAAAGTCGCGTCGATCGCGCTCCCACACATCGGTGGGCTGCGTAGTCCGTTCCGCGTCAGCTCAACCCATAGCGAGCTCGTCGATCCGTTCCGTTCCGGCCTCGATGGGGTTGGTACGTGTGCATAAGTTACGTGTGCAGAAGTTACGTGTGCAGAAGTTACGTGTGCAGACCCGCTGCCGGGAGCGCGGTTCGGCTCTGATGCTGTTCCCTGCGGCCGTGCTGATCATCATCCTGCTCGCGTCGCTCTGCGTCGATGCCACCCTGACGTTCCTCGGGCAGCGCGAGATCGCGAACGCGGCCGAGGCGGCGGCCAACGACGCAGCATCTGCCCTCGATCGCGACCGCTACTACGACGCCTCGGTCTACGACCTGGCCCGCGAGGACGGCCTGTCCGGGATCGTGCAGGTCGGGAACGACGCCATCCGCGCCCGCATCGACGACAAGGTGAAGAACGTCAGCGTCCGCATCGTGAGGACCGACGGCACCCACGTCCGGGTCGAGATCACCGGCGAGGTGTCGCTCATCTTCGCCAAGGCCATTCCCGGGGCGAGCCGCACCGTCGTCGTTCATGCCAGTGCCGAAGCCGAAGCGCAGCAGCGATGAGCACAACTCCTCCCCGTCAACGTCCCCGCCACACCGTGCACCCACGAACCGCTCACGAAGGAGCTCGCCGATGACGACCTCTCCACCGCCAGTCCTGCAACGATCGCTGCGCCCCACCGGTCCTCCGCGCAACGGGATCGTCGGTGCCCGCACCGGTGCGTTCGCGCTCGCCGCATCCGGGTGCCTCGCCATCGTGCTCGGCGCCTCGAGCGGCCGCCTCGGAGCTGACCGCGCACTTGCACCGGCGATCACGATCCTTCGCATCGCATCCGTACTGGGTGGCGCCTACATCGTCGGTGTGATCGTCGTCGGTGCGTTCCTACGAGTGGTACGTGCGCCCGCCCGCGTGCGGTGTGTCGTCGACCGCGCCACTCCCTCGGTGGTGCGTCGCCTCCTCGACCTGTCGGTTGCCACCGGCCTGGTGATGTCTGCGGCGGCCGTCGGAGCGTCTGCGCTCCCCGTCGGCGTCACCGGTATCCCAAGGCCGACGCTGGCCGGGCGTCCTGCGACTGCAGGCGATCCCTCCAGCGGACAGCGCTGGCCGAGGCTTGCAGACCCGCCGGGAACGTCACCGACCGTACCCAAGGCTGTTGCAGCCGTCACGATTGTGCCCCCGGCCGGCGCACCGAGTCCGTCCTCGCCGCCGAACGCGCCGATCCTGCCGAACCTGCTGAATGTGCGGGTCGCGCACGCCCCCTCTGGCCCGGCGATACCGCCCGCGCTCGAGCATGTCGTTTCGGCCGGAGAGAGCTTCTGGTCGATTGCCGAGGATCATGTCCTCGCGCTGGACGCCCAGGCCGACGAGGCCCGGATCGCCGCGTACTGGCACCGGCTCCAGAAGGCCAACCTCGATCGCATGCCGGTCAAGGGCCAGCCCGACATGCTCTATGCCGGGATACACCTCCGCCTGCCCGACGTCGTCAATCCCCGTCGACTGCCGCCTGCAGACGGTCGAACCAGTCAGGCGCAGTGAGCAGCTCGCGGAACTCCGCGATATCGCGCTCGGTGAATTGCCGTTCGATGAGCCGACGTTCATCGCTCATGAGCGACGGATGCTCGAAGCGCTCCCGGCGCACGCCTGCGCTGAGAAGCAACTCGATCACGTCGGGAACGGCCGTCCGGCTGACCGGGTCGCCGCACGACGGGCAGGTGAATCGATAGGCCCCTGCCGATGGAGGGATGGCCAGCACGACGATGTCGTCGACACTGAACTCCACATCCCCGCAACCGGGGCACCGCGCTCGAATCCTGGTCATTCCACTGGTCCTTCGCGGCGTACCCCACAGCACTACCGGCTTCACGTGGCCCATGCATCGACCCTGCTCAGAATGTGCTTGAGATGGCATGTGGGGAATGGTCCTAGCGGCCCAAGTCGGCTCAACTGAATGTCTATGCATTGAACTGCGCGGTCA
>JAYUDQ010000521.1:0-1579 GCA_043739745.1 Acidimicrobiia bacterium
CACCCAGAGCATTGCGGGGATGCGCCATCCCGGGTTCGCATACCGCGTGAACCCGACGACTGTGCGCACGTGGGCCCAGTTGACGGCGAGGACGGCAAACACGAGTGCAACCCCGAACTGACCGGCGATCTTGGCTCGCTTGTTCAGGCCCAGGCTCCGCCTGCGGGTGACCTTGATCCAGTCGTCGGCCAGCCCGACAGCGGCCCCGCCTACGAACGCGAACACGACGAGCAGCCCGCCGCGGCTGAAGGGGACCGCGTCGGAGAACAGGTGCGGGAGCACGTAGCCGGCGACCCCGGCGATCACGATCATGATCCCGCCCATCGTCGGCGTGCCCGACTTCTTCATGTGGGCCTGCGGTCCGTCCTTGCGGATCGGCTGCCCGATGCCGCGGGCGGCCAGGGCCCGGATGAGGAACGGCATGCCGAGCAGTGAGACCAGGAAGCTGATGATCCCGGCGAACAGCAGCGAGATCAACGGCGACCTTCCGCAGGATCCTGCAGGGCGGCGACGAGGCGCTCGAGGCCGGCGACGCGGCTGCCTTTCACGAGGATGACGTCGCCGTCTCGGGGCGCGCCGAACGAGCGCAGCGCGGCGACCGCGCCCTCCACGCCGTCGACGACGTCGAGTCCGTACGCCGGTGCATCGACGGCAAATGCGGCATCGACACCGGAAGCACGTACACGCTCCCCTACCGCGCGGTGGAGCGCATCGGCGTCCTCGCCGAGCTCCGCCATCGTGCCGAGGACGGCGATACGCCGCGTTGCGGGGATGGCCCCTAACGCGTCGAGTGCAGCGGCCATCGACCCAGGGTTGGCGTTGTACGCGTCGTTCAGGATGCGTGCACCGGACGGGAGCGTCACAAGCTCCATGCGCATGCCTGAGAGCACGGTCGTGGCCAGACCCTGGGCGACCTCATCGAGGGTGCACCCGACGCTCAGCGCAGCACCGGCGGCGGCCAGCGCATTGGCGACCTGGTGGCGACCCCGGGCGCCGAGCCGCACATCGGCACCACCCCAAGGCGTGTGCATGCGGAAGCGGGCCCGGAGGTCGTCGTCGACCACGATCGCGTCGGCGCGGAGATCCGCTGCTCCGCGAGCTTCTGTCGAGAAGGCGAGCACGCGGACCCCGGTCAGACCGCTCAGCAGATCGAACATCGCGTCGTCCCTGTTCAGGACTGCGGTGCCGTCGGAAGGAAGGGACTGGAGCAGCTCGCCTTTCGCCACCGCGGTGCTATGCGCGCTTTTGAAGAGCTCGCGATGCGCGGTGCCGATGTTTGTCACGACCCCCACGGTAGGTCGCGCAATCCCGCAGAGGGTGGCAATGTGGCCGACGCCGCGCGCGCCCATCTCGATGACCGCGGCGAACGCGTCGCCGGGCGCGTTGACGAGTGTCAGCGGGACACCCAGCTCGTTGTTGAAGCTCTTCTCGCTCGCTGCCGACGGGCCGTGTGCGCCGAGCACTGCGGCGAGGAGGTCCTTGGTGGAGGTCTTGCCGGACGAGCCGGTCACGCCGATGACCTTCCCGGGAAGCCGTGTGCGCGCGTAGGAGCCGAGCTGCTGCAACGCGACAGCAGTGT
>JAYUDQ010000522.1:0-4448 GCA_043739745.1 Acidimicrobiia bacterium
CGAGGGTCGAGGGGCAGGAGCAGGGCCGGGCAACCCGGCGGGCGGGGGGCGGGCTCGCCGAGGATGCGCTGCAGGTCACCGTTCGACGTCCGCGCCTCCTTCCCCGTCACCTTCTGTTCGAGGATCGTGGGGAGGAGTGCCTCCCACACGGCCATCGTGCACGGTGTCCGCACGCTGCGGTACAGCCGGTGCAGACGGACCAGCCCGTCATGGCCGGGCGTGAAGCCGTCGTCGTCGTCGTTGCCGCCGACGAGGATCGGCGCACGGTCGAGGAGCCACTGCGCGCCCGGTCCCCAGGCCCGTACGGTGATCGCGGCGCCCTGCTGTGCCAGGTGCTGGGTAGCGGGGCCGTCGGGCGTGCGGGTCGCCCGCCACACGCCGTCGGCACCGATACGCATGGTGCGGTCGCGACGGCCACGGGAGACGGGCGACAGGGTCCGTCGGAGGTCGGTCGGATGGGCCGGGGTGAAGACCCGTTCGAGCGCGGTGCTCGTCAACGCAGGAGGCCGGTGCCCCGCAGGTGCGCCGTCTCGTTCAGTGCCCGCACGCTCCGTTCGCCGCTGGACGCGGCCATAACCCGGTGGATGCTGGTGTACTCGGGATGGAAGAAGCCGACCGAACCGGTGATGCCGAGGATATGGGAGACGTACGCATTGATCACGCCGCCATGGCAGATGACGGCCACGCGCTGGCCGGGGTGCGCGGAGACGATGCGCTCGAACCCGGCGATCACGTCACGATGGAACGCCTCCGGATCGCCCGCCCCGGTCCATTCGCCGCGGACCATGGCCTGCCACATCGGGTCGTTCGACGCCTTCAGTTCCTCGATCGGGATGTAAGCCGTCGACTCGCGGTCCCACTCGGCGATGCCCTCCTCGGTGAGGATTTCCAATCCGAACGCCTTCGCCAGCGGCTGAGCCGTCTCCTGTGCCCGGGCCATCGGCGATGCCCAGATCGCATCGATCCGCTCGGTTGCTAAGTACTGGGCGAGGTGCTCGGCCTGGCGCCAGCCGTCGGGTGCGAGCGGTGGGTCGGCGGGAGTGTCGGGGTTCACGATGCGCTCGGGCAGGCCGTGACGGATGATCAGGAGTTCCATGGCGGGCGTGAGGCTACGGCCTCTTCACGAAACGCCGGCGTGCACGAGCGCGTCGGCCCAGGACGCCTGTTCCTCCAGGAGCTTGTGATACCCCATGAGGCCGCGGACCTTGCTCACGCCGAGTGCGCCGATGAGCCGTTCGCCCCGTCGGTAGAGCGCCAGCCATGACGCATCGGCCGGGTCGCCATCGACGACGCGGACCTCGTCGAATGCCGTTGCACGGCCGAGGAACTGGATCTTGTGCTTGTACTGGTCGCTCCAGAAGTAGGGCACCGGAGCGAACGGGGCATCGTCGCCCATGATCGTGCCAGCAGCATGCGCGCCCATGTCGGCTGCGTTCGTCCAGTGTTCGACGCGCATCAGCTCCGGCGCGGCCGGGTCGTCGAGGGCCGGGAACAACCGGTTCGGCCAACGTGCGATGTCGCCGGCCGCGACCACGCCGTCGATCGGCGTCCCGGTCTCGTCGAGGGCGCGGCAACGGTCGTCGCAGCGGACACCGTCGTCGACCCAGACGCCACTCGACGCGAGCCACTCCACGTTCGGTGCCACGCCGATGCCGACGACGACGACGTCGGCCGGGACATGTTCCCCGTCCGTCAACACGACCGCGTCGGCAACGATTCGGTCGATCTGCATCGACGTGCGCAGCGTGACGCCGTTGCGAGCGTGCAGCTCGCCGCAGGCTCGGCCCATCACATCGCCGAGCTGACGCCCGAGCGGCGTCGGGAGCGCTTCGAGGATCGTGACCTCACAACCCCGGCCCTTGGCCGTTGCCGCCACTTCGGCCCCGATGAACCCGGCACCGACGACGACGACCCGCCGGCCTTCGTTGAGCTGCCCGCGAAGGCGCAGCGAGTCGGCAAGCGTCCGCACCACATGCACATGCGCCATTCCTTCAGTCCCGGGGAGGTGGCGGACCCGAGTGCCGGTGGCGATGACGAGCCGGTCGAACGCGACATCGCCGGCCGATGTCGCGACGACCCTGGAGCCGAGATCGAGTGCCGTCGCGGTGACCCCGAGACGGAGGTCGAGGTCGAACTTCCCGGCGATGTCCTCGGCGGAGCGGAGCTCGATGCGGTTCGGCTCCCACGCCCCGGAGAGCAGCTGTTTCGAGAGCGGCGGCCGGTCGTAAGGGTGTTCGGTCTCGCTGCCGATCAGCGTGATCGTGCCCGCGAAGCCCCGGTCGCGAAGCGTCTCGGCCGTGCGCATTCCGGCGAGGGATGCGCCGACGATGACGACGCGGTCGCCAGGGCCAGGCGCCGTACTCAACCTTCGAGCGAGATGGCCTGCGTGGGGCACAGGCGCACCGCGTCCAAGGCGGCGGCACGCTGGTCCTCGCCCGGTTCTTCGATGAGGACGTAGAGGTAGCCATCGTCACGCACCTCGAACAGCTCGGGTGCGGCGCTCATGCACAGTCCGTTGCTCTGGCAGCGGTCGAAGTCGACGTTGATCTTCACGGGTTCGGTTGTACCACACCCATCCGATACACCATCTGTAGCGAGACGGGGTCCTAGGGGTCCTAGGAGGATGCGCGCGATTGCGGGGTTGGTTGCGCGAAGTCGCCTAGCCCTTATCGGCTTGAAGCGGATTGCCCAACATGACCGATAGCCGGGAAAAATCTGGCCTAACTATCTGGCTAGATCGTTGCTACACTCGTTGGTGTGACGGTGACAATGGCAATTCACGAGATCAAGGACCACCTCTCCAGCGTCATCGCCCAACTCATCGAGACGGGTGAAGAGGTGCAGATCACCAAGCACGGACGCGTCGTCGCCGTCCTCGTGCCACCGCGCCCAGCGGGCGTTGTTCTCGGACTCGGCGCACGGCCCGACCGCCGGACGCCGGACGTGGACGACCTGCGTTGGAGCGACGACGAGCTGCGTGACATGTCCGGCGGATCGATTTTCCCGGCATGAGACTCCTGCTGGATACTCACGCGCTGATCTGGGCAGTCGCGGCGCCCGAGCGCCTTGGCGACGCAGCACGTGCGGCGCTTGTCGCCGTGGGCGCGGAGGTGTACGCCTCCCATGTGTCCCTATGGGAGATGGCGATCAAGCGGCGCCTCGGCAAGCTGAACGATCTCGATCGACCAGCACTCGACTGGTTCGAAACCTTCGTGCCGAAGTCGCGCCTGCTGCAGCTGCCCATCGCCGCCGCCCACCTTGGAGCAGTTGAGTTCCTACCGCCGAAGCACAGCGATCCGTTCGATCGCCTCCTCATTGCTCAAGCCCGCCATGAAGGCCTGGTCATAGTCACCCGAGACGAACTCGTGACCCAGTACGAGATCGACGTGATCTGGTAGCCGTCGCGAAGGCGCGCTCGGCAAACGATTCGCTGCCCTGACGCCGGCGATCAGCTCATTGCCAGCGTGGCGTCGATGCCGTGGCGATCGAGCGAGGCAGCCAGCGCCTTCAGCGCATGGAACGAGCGTGTGCGCACGGTCGCCGCAGGCACGCCGAGCCTCTCCGCCACGTCCACTGCTCGCTCGCCCCGGGCATAGAGCGCCTCGAGCACCTCACGGTGGCTCGGGCTCAGTTCCGACATCGCCGCTCGTACCGTCATGCCAGTGAGGAGCCGGTCGGCCTGATCGGCCACGGAGCCGTTGGTCGGGAGCTCGTCCATCGTCCTCGACGAGGGTCGCCGATACAGGTCGACGGCGATGTTGCGGGCCAGGGCGAAGATGAAGGCCGGTGCGTTGCCCCGTGATGGGTCGAATCGGTCGGCGACGCGCCAGACCCGGGTGAAGGTCTCCTGAACGAGCTCTTGGGCGAGGCCCTCGTCGTTCAACAGCTTGCGTCCAAGACCGTAGAGACGGCGGTCGTAGCGGTCGTAGAGCGCGGCGAGCGGCGCGCCTGCGTCACCCGTGCCGACCGCGACGAGGAGGTCCTCATCGCTCGCATCGTCGAGGGACGTTCGGTTCACGGAGCTTTCGCGGAGGTCGCGCCCACGAGCACCTTCGGACCGCTTCGCAGCGGGTTGCCGTCGTCGGGCTCGAGCGTGATGCCGACCTTCGGGTAGCGCTTCGGGTTGGCCGCCGTCGGCCACTCGACCTCGATCGTGCCGTCCTTGGTGCGGAACGTGCCGACCGAGATCCGATCCTGCTTCTCGGTGCCGCCGGCCTCGGTGCCGTCGGCCGGACCGACGTACCAGCACTGGTAGACGGCGCCGGTGGGGTTCGGCGCGAGACCCTTCACCTTCAGGCGCATCACCCAGCCATGCTTGGTCTTGAGGAGCTCAGCCGTGCCCGTTGCGCCCGGGGACGGGCTGTTCGGGGCGGGGATCAGTTCGGTGGCGAACGCGACCGAGGTGCTCGGACCGGGTGTGAGGGTGAACAGCGCGCCGACCACGATCG
>JAYUDQ010000523.1:0-11015 GCA_043739745.1 Acidimicrobiia bacterium
GAGGCGCGCATCTTCAGGCCGCGCAGCGACTGTTCGGTCGGGACCGTGACGATGGCCAGTGGCTCGCTGAGGTATTGCAGTTGGACCCGGGCCGGGCGACGCCCGAGCATCTGCTCACAGAGGAACGCGTAGAAATGAACGCCACCAAGGCGGCTCTGCTCGTGGTTGACGCTTGGGACCTTGCCGGTTTTGTAGTCGGTGACGACGAGTTCGCCGTCGTCGTCGAGTTCGAGACGGTCGATGATGCCGCGCAGGCGCAACGCGCCGATCTTCGCTTCCATCCGCAACTCCAGTCCGATGGGGCGGATCTTGCGAGGGTCTTCGAGGATGAAGGCGTTGCGCACGAGCCGCTCTGCGTCGGCCAGAAACGTTGCCCGTTCTTCGGCGGTCAGTACGAGATCGGCATATTCGCGGTTGCCCAGAATCTCGGGTGTCGCCATTGCCAGCTTGTCGAGCGCGAGATCGACGGTTCGGTTCTCAGGGGCTTCGAGGTAGAGCAGCTCGAGTGCGCGGTGGACCAGTGTCCCTTTGGCCGCCCACGGGCTCGGAGCCTCGTACAGCCGGTCGATGGCGGAGAAGCGGAATGCGAGCGCACAGTCCTTGAACGAGGCCACCTTCGAAGGTGACAGCGAGGTGGGGAGCGGCAGCGCCATGAACGTAGGGTACCGGAGGGGGTGTGACACTCTGCGGCGCCCTCACGAGGTGGCCAAGGGCCGGGGCCCTCAAGCGCCGTCCGAAGCGGAGCGGAGCCGGGCCCGCATGCCCTACAGCAAAGTGTGCGCATCCGGCGGCGGCGTGGACCCGGGCTCGCGGAGCTCCGCAACGGCCGCCCACAGGTCGGTCGCGGTGGCCGGACCGATGAAGTGGCGGCCTACCACGCCGTCGGCATCCGCGATGACGATCGTCGGTACCGCGTCGATGCCGTAGCGCTTATGGGTCTCCGTTGCGCCCGGGTACTCGAGGAACTGCACCGCCACCGCATCGCTGCGCAGCACTTCGGCCTTGGCCCGCATCCGCTCGCACGACTCGCACGTTGCCGAGGTGAACACGGCCACGAGCCACGGGGCGTCGGGCCGCTCGAAATCGGCGCGGTCGAGTTGCTGTGGGACCGTCCATGCCTGCTGGGTCGGCGGGTCTGGCTTTCGGCGTGAGAGCTGCTGCGCGATCAGTACGGCGATCGCCAGGATCACCGCAGCGATGGCGACCTTGTCCATGCGCCGGCTCAGTTCCCGGTCATCGGCGCGAGCGCACGCAGGCTCACGTCTTCGCCGCGAACGAGCGCCTGATCACGTCGGCCATCTCGTCGGTCCGCTCCAGCACGCCGAAGTGCGTCCGTCCTGGGAAGCGGATCAGCCTGCCGTGACGCAGCCGTTCTGCCTGCAGCGGTACAGCCATCTTGAAACCCTCGTTCGTGAACTCGGCGAGTCCGAGCGTCACCTCGCATTCGATCTCGTGCAGGTGATCGAAGGTGTCGGTGAAGGAGTGCGAGAACAATGCCGCTTCGGATGCTGCTCGGCACTTGAGACGGACAGTGCCGTCCTCGATGTCGTCGAAGCCCCACGCGACGTAGGCCCGCAGGGCGTCGTCATCGATCAGGCTGAACGGCGGCTTCGCCCGGTAGTTGTCATATGCCGCCAGCCGGGAAACGAAGACCTCGCGTCGCTTGCTGGCGAGCAGCGCCATGTGGTTGTCGCCTTCCGCCGCGATCGACACGCCGCCCTCGCTCGTCGGGAACGTGACCGGCTCGAACCCGAAGAGGTGGGTGAACGTTCCTGGGCGTCGAAGCTCGCCTTGATAGACGGAGTAGCCGCCCTGCGAGTGGCCGATGCCGTGCACGTCGCCCCGGCCCGAGAGCCCCAGTCCGTCGAGTGCGGCCACGAAGTCGAGCGCGCCGTTGTCCCAGTCGAACGATGGTGGGTTGCCAGCACCGGTCTCGCCCTGCGCCCGCAGGTCGACCGCGTAGCAGTGGAACGACGGCCGTAGACGCGCAGCCAGCGGGAGCCATACGTGGGCGTGGAGGCCGGTTGCGTGCGCGAACACGAGTGGTGGACCGTCGCCGCCCCAGTCGTATGTCGCCACCTGCACGCCGCCAGTCGATGCGAACCGGCGTTGCACCTCCGGGAATTGGAGGGCGGCAAGCGGTGTGTCGGCTCTGTCGGGCACGACCGACGATCGTACGGCCCACCCGGGCCGGATGTGCCATCGTGGAACCCGTGTCGCAGCCGGAGCCAACGGAGCCGATCGGTGAGAAGGACGGGGGCGATGGCACCGCCGACTTCTTGGCCGAGGCCGATCGGCTCGCCGTCCTTGCCGCCAATGCGGCCTACTACGACGCGTTCGAGCGTCGCGACTTCGATGCCATCAGCGACCTTTGGGAACACTCCGACCGTGTGCTGTGCACGCATCCCGGATGGTCCACACTGCATGGCTGGGGCGCCGTCTCCGCCTCATGGGTGGCGCTCCTGACGAATTCACAGCGCCTGCAGTTCATCCTCACGAACGAGCGGGTCGGCGTCGCAGGGGAGACGGCCTGGGTGTCGATCGACGAAAATGTGATCGACGGTGCCGAGGGGTCGACGGTAGCTGCGCTGAATGTGTTCGTGCGCTCGGCGGGAAGCCGAAACGGGTGGCGCATGGTGGTGCACCACGCGTCGTTGGTGCACGCCAGCCTCGGAAGCTGACGGGTTCCGGTTCCCGCGTCGGGCGCTACCGACGTGACTGCGCCAGCGCCACCATGCTGGCGGCGAGGCAGCCGAGCGACACCAGTGCGGCCGGCCGCATCCCCATGTGGTCGTAGAGGTTCGTGGCCAGCACCGCCGCGCCGGCCCGAGAGGCAGTGGTGAGCGCATGATCGACGGCGACGACGGCACCCCGCTGGTCCTGCCCCACCTCGCTGACGATGTTGAGGAGGGATACGAACCCGAACTCGAAGCCGATGAACACGGCGACGAGCGCGAGCACCCCGAACGCCGGAACGGCGGGCACTGCAATCACGAGCAACAAACCGGCAGCCATCACCGCTGCGCCTCGGCGGACCGATGCGGTCTTGCCCCACCGATCGGTGAAGCGGATCGTGGCCGCGCTGGCGGCGAGCTCGGCCAGGCCAATGGCGACGGAGAGGACGCCGACCGTCGCTGCGGACACTCCGAAATGGTCCTCCAGCCAGGCGCCGTAGACGGCGAAGACGCTGACCGCCGAGAACGTGATGAAGAACGACGAGACAATCGTGAAGGCGGCGCGCCGGTCGAGCCTCATCGGTATCCGTTTGGCCACCGGTGCGACTGCATGGATGGTGTCCGGTGCGATCGCCGCGGCTACGAGCAAGGTGGCAGCGCCGCTGAGTGCCGCGAGGACGAGGAACGGCGTCCACCACCGAGTCTGTGAGAGCAGCAGCCCGAGCACGGGTGCGCCTACGAGCAGCGCGAGCGCCCACGACATCTCGTAGGTGCCCATGGCCCGGCCTCGTCCCACGTAAGGGACATGGCTGGCGATCCAGCCGTGTCCGGCCGTGGTGTACCAGGCGATGCCGAGGCTGACGCAGCCGAATCCGACACCGAACGTGAGCACCGACCGGCCGGCGGCGATTGTGCTCGTGCCGGCGGTGACGAGGACGAGGCCGATGATCATCCAGCGGCGTTGCTGGCCGCGATCGATGGAGCGGCCGATCGCACCGGTGAGGAGGCCGAGCAGCTCGCCGAGCCCGAGGATGGCGCCGAGATGGCCGACCGACGTGCCGAGCCCCGAGGCGATCGGCTTTATGAACGTATAGGGCAGCCGGAGCGCAGCACTCGCCACGCCCTTGCCGACGGTCGCGGGGATGAGGCCATGGGGGAGTGCATCGGCGGCGGCTTCTCCCTCGGACAGGGACTCAGCCATCGTGTCGCTCCGACGGACCGGGATCAGGGCCGAGAAGCAGCATCAGGTCGGCCGCGTTGGTGACGGCGTAGTCCTGCCAGCAGTTGTTGAAAAGGATGTGCATCTCGTCGACGGAGCCATCGAGGTCGCGCAACCGACCAGCCCAGCGCCGCAGTTCTTCGGCCTCGTAGGAATAGCGGAAGCGCTCGGCTGCGGTGATGCCCCGCTTCTCCCAGTTCTCGTCGTTGTGGCCGTGGAAGCGGATGACCCCGAGCCCGGCCGTTGCCGCAAGGACCGGCGGCATCGACGACTTGAAGCCCTGTGGCTCGTCGACGCATACGAAGGTGAGCCCATGCGACTCGAGCCAGCCGAGTGTGTCGTCGCACTGCTCGCCTTCGAGCCAACGGGCGTTGCGGAACTCGATGAGACAGCGGTACGGGTCGAGTAGCGAGACGGCCTCGAGGATGGCGTCGCAGTTCGACCCCTTGGGCCCGAACCATTCGGGGAACTGGAGCAGGACAGCGCCGAGCTTCCCGGCTTGGTGCAGGGGATCGAGGGCGTGGCGGAAGCGGTGCCAGCACTCCTCGACGACCTCCGCAGGAAGGTGTTTGGCGTAGAGGTTGCGCTTGTCGCGGAACTCGCCCTTCACCTCGGCCTGCAGGTCTTCCCAGAGCGAATGCGGGAACGAGGGATGGCCGGTGAGCAACGACCAGGCCTTCACGTCGAAGGTGAAGCCTTCGGGTGTGCGGTCGGCCCAGCTCTGCGCCAGCTCGGGCGTGGGCGGGAAGTAGTAGGTGGAGTCGACCTCGACGATAGGGAACGTCGACGCGTAGAACGCCAGCCGCTCGGCCGCTTTCATAGAACGTTTGGGGTACCAGTCGCTGTCTTTGACGAGTGTGTTGTCGGCCCAAGAGCAGGTGCCGACGAGCGCTCGGGTGTTGCGGCCGAGGGCGATGGTGGGGCCGAGCGCGGGCCGTTCGTCGGACGAAGTGCCGGACAGCTCGACGAGGAGGTCGCGCTCGCGTGTCGTCCGGATGGCCACGGGGCGAGCCTACGGGGAGCGGGGCGAACAGGCGTTCAACCGGTGGTGCCCGACCACCGACGGTGATATGACCAAAGTTACGGTATCAATGTTGCAGTAACATTGTTACTTTATGCTGTCTCGATGACGGAGGTCCCGATGTACCAGCCAACGATCGACAGCCATCTGCCGAGCCGCCAACTCCACGTGCAGGTTCCCCTCGGTGGGTCGACCGCTCACGACGAAGTGCATGCGGAGGAGGCCGTGGTTCTTCAGCCGCTTCCTCACCACGATCAACCGCGGCCGCCGCTCCAGTGCGCAGTCGACTCGCCCCACCCGCGTCGCCGCCCGCTGATCCTCGCACCCGCCGCGAAAAGCTCCACGAAAAGGAAGCATTCCCAATGCCTGCATCCCTTGCCCGTCTCATCGTCCGCCGACGTCGCCTCGTCCTCGTCATCGCCATCGTGTTCATGGCCGTCGCCGGCGCGTTCGGCGGTTCCGTGGCCAAGAACCTGTCGAACGGCGGCTTCGACGATCCGAACGCCGAATCCACCAAGGCCCGCACGTTCATCGATGCCAACTTCGGTGGAGGGTCGCCCAACCTCGTCCTGCTCGTCACGGCCGCCGACGGCAATGTCAGCTCCGCTGCAAGCACCGCCGCGGGGAGGGCCCTGACGGCTGAGCTGGCTCGGCAGCCGGGCGTGAGTGGGGTCGGCAGTTACTGGTCGCTACAGGCACCGCCTCTCGCGTCCACGAAAGGCGACAAGGCGCTCGTGCTCGGGCGCATCACCGGTTCCGAAGATGTCGTCCGAACCGCATCGAGGACCTGTCTCCGGCGTTCAGCCGCACCCGGGTAGGTGCCGTCAGCGTCGTCGTGACCGGCGAGGCCGAAGTGTTCCGACAGGTCGGCTCGACCATCGAGAGCGATCTCAAGAAGGCCGAGACGATCGCCCTTCCCGTCACACTCGTCCTCCTTGTGCTGGTGTTTGGCGGGCTCGTTGCGGCATCGCTTCCGCTCTTCATAGGTGCACTGACGGTTGCTGGGACGTTCCTTGTTCTGCAGGTGATCAACAGCTTCACCGACGTGTCGATCTTCGCCCTCAACCTCACCACGGCGATGGGCCTCGGGCTTGCCATCGACTATGCGCTCTTCGTGATCTCCCGTTACCGGGAAGAGCTCGCAGCCGGTTGGCCACCGAACGATGCAGTCGTTCGAACCGTCCGCACAGCCGGGCGGACCGTCGTGTTCTCCGCAGCGACCGTCGCCATCTCGCTCTCCGCGCTGCTGGTGTTCAACCAGCCGCTCCTGCGCAGTTTCGCCTACGCCGGTGTCGCCGTCGCTGCGCTCGCCGCATTGGCCTCGGTGATCGTGCTGCCGGCCGTGCTCGCGCTTCTCGGCCATCGCGTCGACTCGCTTCGCATCCTGCGCCGCAAGCCCGTGACACCGACCGCCGGCGAGAACGACGTATGGCACCGAATCGCCATGACGGTGATGAAGCGCCCCGGCCGCATCGCTGCTGCGGCGACACTGCTGCTCCTCTTTCTCGGCGCACCGTTCCTCAACATCGACCTCGCCCTCTCCGACTACCGCGTGTTGCCGGCGAAGGCCTCGGCCCGTGAAGCGCTCGGGACGATCAGCACCGAGTTCGCATCCCGCGAGTCGTCGGCCACCGAGATCGTCGTACCGAACTACTCCGCGACAGATGCACGCGCACTTACGACCTATGCCGCAGCACTCTCCAAGGTGCCCGAGGTCGCACGGGTGGACGCGGCCGGCGGCAGCTTCGTCGGCGGAAACCTCGTTGCCCCGCCCAATGCGGCCAGTGCGCGCTTCGCGGGCAAGGGTTCGACGTGGCTGTCGGTCGTCCCGAACGTCGAACCCGTGTCACCCGCCGGCGAGCGCATGGTTGAGCACCTCCGTGCCATCGATGCGCCGTTCACGACGATGGTGGGCGGCCCGTCTGCACAACTCGTCGATTCGAAAGCGTCGCTGTTCGCCCGCCTTCCCTATGCCGCGGCGATCATCGCCATCGTCACGTTCGTGCTCCTGTTCCTGATGTTCGGCGGGCTGTTGGTGCCGCTGAAGGCGTTGCTGCTCAACGTCTTGAGCCTGAGCGCGACGTTCGGCGCGATGGTCTGGATCTTCCAGGAGGGGCACCTCTCCAAGGCGCTCGACTTCACGGCCACGGGCACGATCGACGCCACCACACCGGTGCTCATGTTCTGCATCGCCTTCGGCCTATCGATGGACTACGAGGTCTTCCTGCTTTCGCGCATCAAGGAGGAACACGACAGGACCGGCGACAACACGCGGGCCGTGGCCATGGGTCTGGAGCGGACGGGCCGGATCGTCACCGCTGCAGCCGTGCTCATCTCCTTGGTGTTCGTCGCCTTTGCCACGTCGGGCATCACGTTCATCAAGCTGTTCGGCCTCGGTCTGGCGCTGGCGGTTCTGATGGACGCGTTCGTCATCCGGGCCACGCTCGTGCCGGCCTTCATGCGCCTCGCTGGCGAGGCGAACTGGTGGGCGCCCGTTCCGCTGCGTCGTCTGCAGCAGCGCATCGGGCTGAGCGAACTCGTCGAGCTCGACGAGTTCCCCCCGGATACGCAGCCCGGGGCGACTCCGCTCCCGACCACGCAGCGCAGTAGCGTTTCGGCGAACTCGCAATGAGCGGGCTCTGCTGGAGGCACCGCCCTGAACAACCCGGACACCCTGGCTGCCACGTCGTCGATGACGGGCGCTCCGACGGGGGCGGGGGGTGACGCCATGGGCAAGGTCCGAGCACCACGCGTTCGTGCCCGACGCGGCGAGGGCGACCGGCTCCGCGACGAGATCCTCGATGCGGCCGAGGCGCTGCTGATCGAGACGGCCGACGCCGAACGGGTGTCGATCCGGGCCATCGGTCAGGTGGTCGGCGTCAGTGCACCATCGATCTACCGCCACTTCGAGGACAAGGACGCGTTGCTACTGGCCGCGTGCGAGCGGGCCTACGACCGCTTCGACGACTACCTGATCGCCGAATCAGCCGATGCATCCGACCCGCTGCAGAGCATCAAGGCGCAGGCATATGCGTACATACGGTTCGCCCTTGCCAACCCGGGCCAGTACCGAATCCTGTTCATGACACCGGGTGCGCATGTCCATCCCGACCTGTCAGACGAGGATGTGTTCGGCGCGCACTCGTCGATCAAGGGCCTCGTTCACCTGTCCGAGGCTGTCCAGGCTGCGATCGACGATGGACTGGTTGCGCCGATCGCGCCCACGAGCGAGATTGCCGTGCTGCTCTGGTCGATGGTCCACGGCATCGCGTCGCTGCGCATCGCGCATCCCGACATGCCGTGGCCCGACGGGGAGCGCCAAGTCGACACGCTCTTCAAGTCGCTCGCTGTGGGCCTCTGCACGGAAGAAGCCCGCATGCAGATGGGCAAGGCGTAGGCACGTCCCGTCGGTGATCGTCGGTCGGGTCAGTGTCGGTCGTGTCAGTGCAGGTCGTGTCAGTGTCGGTCGTGTCAGTGCAGGTCGTGTCAGTGCAGGTCGTGTCAGTGCAGGTCGATGATGCCGAGTCGCGCGGCACGAAGGACGGCCTGCGTGAGGTTCGCCGTCTCGAGACGCTGATAGGCGATCCCGAGGTGATTGTTGACGGTTTTGTGGCTGATGCCGAGCCGCCGCCCTACCTCCTGGGTCGTCTCTCCCCTGGCGATGAGCGTGAGGACCTCCACCTGGCGTTCGGTGAGCGGCTCGTGGAGACGAGGCGCGTTACCGAGCTTCGAAAGCGTCGCCTCGGCAAGATGGGCGGACAGGGTCACGGACGCTTCGGCGACGATGCGTACGAGCGTCGCGATCTCCGCGAACGTGCATGTCTTGTCGAGGTAGCCGATGGCTCCAGCCTCGATCGCCGTCGCGATGAGTGACGTGTCGTCATGCATAGTGAGCACGAGGATGCGAGCGGTCGGCCACGCTGCGCGGATACGACGGGTTGCCTCGATGCCGGACAGCACCGGCATCGAGATGTCCATCAGTACGACATCGGGACGCGTGGCGAGGACGACTTCGATCGCCTTGACGCCATCGTGGGCGACTGCGACAACGTCGAAACCCGCCTGTTCGAACGAGGCCGTGAGGCCATCGACGAAAAGCCGATGATCATCGATCAGCGCGATTCGGGTCGGGCTTACGCGTGAGACGGTGTGCACGGCGTCCTCTGTTGGTCCTGGTGTGCCATGGTCGCGAGAACGACGGCGAAACCGGTGCGTTGTTCACTGATGAATTCGGCCTCGAATCTAGGTCTTGTGCTCATGGGAACCCCCACTATCGCGGTGCGTGGCGGAACGCCCGAGATCCGGCACGGAGCGTGCTCGCGTTGCGTTGCTCGACTTGGACAGCCGGTGCGCTCCGCGAGCGCGAACATGTCCGTCGAAACCAAGGAGCCTTGTGGATCTGCCGGTCATGCCCCCCGTTGCGCCGATGTTGTCGAAAGCCGCCTCTGCCATCCCGTCAGGTGACGGCTGGCTGTACGACCCGAAATGGGATGGCTTCCGGTCGATCGCGTTCCGTGATGGCGACGACATCGTGCTCGGCAGCCGCAACGAGAAGCCGCTCACCCGCTACTTCCCGGAGGTCGTGGAAGCACTGAAGCGGGGTCTCCCCGACCGCTGCGTAGTCGACGGTGAGATCGTGCTGCCGGTCGACGGCGTGCTCGAGTTCGACGTGCTGAGCCAGCGCATACACCCCGCCGACTCGCGGGTGAAGATGCTGGCAGCCACAACGCCCGCACAGTTCGTCGCCTTCGATCTTCTCGCGCTCGGCGACGAGGACCTCCGCGCACGACCGCTGCGCGAGCGCCGGGCGCTGCTCGAGTCGGCACTCGCCGGCTCTGCATCGAGGTCCGCTGGTCGCGTGCATGTCACGCCCGCCACGACGGACCCGGCCATCGCCGCCGACTGGTTCACCCGGTTCGAGGGTGCGGGACTCGATGGGATCGTTGCGAAGCGGCTCGACGGCCGTTACGAGTCGGACAAGCGGACGATGACGAAGATCAAGCACGAGCGCACGGCGGATTGCGCCGTGGCCGGGTTCCGGTGGCACAAGAGCGGCGGCATCGTCGGTTCGCTGCTGCTCGGCATCTTCGACGACACGGGCCGGCTCCATCACGTGGGCGTCACTGCGAGCTTTACCCAGAAGCGACGCGCCGAACTGGTCGAGGAGCTCGCGCCGTATCGCATGGACGCGCTCGAAGGGCACCCGTGGGCCGGTTGGGTATCCGCCTTTCGCGACGCCGAGGAGTCCGGGCAGCGCATGCCAGGCGGGGGCAGTCGGTGGAACGCCAAGAAGGACCTGTCGTTCGAACCGGTCCGGCTCGGCCTCGTGTGCGAGGTTGCGTATGACCATCTGCAGGGTGACCGATTCCGTCATGCGACCACGTTCAAGCGCTGGCGTCCCGATCGCGAACCTGGTTCGTGCACATACGATCAGATCGAGGGTGCCGAGCCTTCGCAGTTCGGCGATGTCCTGGCGGCACAGGGATGAGCGGGTCCGCAGCCGTTGTCGAGGTCGCCGGCCGTGAGATCGCCATCTCCCATCCCGAGAAGGTGTTCTTCAAGGCGACGGGTGAGACGAAGCTGGATCTCGTCAAGTACTACCTCGCTGTGGGCGAACCGCTCATGCGGGCGATCGGCGGCCGGCCGATCCTGATGGAGCGATTCCCCGACGGTGCATCCGGCAAGTCGTTCTTCCAGAAGCGGGTCCCGCCGGGCACGCCGGACTGGGTGCAGACGACGGTGGTGTCCACGCCGAACGGCACCACCTCCGACGCCTGGGTTGCGGCCGATCTCGCACACGCAGTGTGGGCCGTGAACCTCGGCTCGATCGGCTTCCACCCTTGGCCCTACCTCGCGGCCGACCCCGAGCACACCGATGAGCTGCGCATCGACCTCGACCCGCAGCCAGGCGTCACGTTCGATCAGGTGCGCGAAGCGGCAGCCGAGGTACGGGCGCTGTTCGACGAGTTCGGCATGGCTGCGTACCCGAAGACGACAGGGTCGCGCGGCATCCATGTATATGTGCACTTACGAAGTGAGTGGGATTCGTATCAGGTGCGCTGGGGCGCAGTGGCGTTGGCCCGCGAGCTTGAACGTCGAC
>JAYUDQ010000524.1:0-1577 GCA_043739745.1 Acidimicrobiia bacterium
AAGCGAAGGCCGTGAACTCCGTATCGGCGGACACAGCATCGAGCAGTGCCCACCGCCCAGCCACTCGGCCTGACAGGAGCTGACGGCGTGGGCTCCGCCTCGGACCACAGCCCACCCTGCGTCAGCCATTCGGCCGTGAGCCTGCCTTCGCGGAACGCCTCGAGAATCTCAGCGTGAAGTCAGCGAGTTCGCCGGATTCGGCGAGTCGCCGAGCGCAACGATTGTGGCCGCTCTCGCTGCGTCTCAGAACCATCGTCGCCTTCGCTGTGGTGTCCGTCGTGCTGGTCGGCACGCTCTCCGTCGTCACTTACGCGCTGGTGCGTACGTGGATCGTCAACGATCGTCGACAATCGGCTGTGCAACAGGCCTACGCCGATGCTCGCCTCGTTCGGAACCACCTCCGTGCCGGAGATACCGGCCTGACGCCCCTTCTCTCGAGCCTGAAGTTCGCAGAGAAGGGCGACACGCTGATGAAACAGCGAAGTCTGTGGTACTCGAGTTCCGTGGGCGTAGGGAAGACCGATGTTCCCGCATCCATCCAGTCTGTCGTCGGAACGAAGCATGCCGGGTGGCAGATCGTCTCCACATCGAGTGGCCCAGTACTGGCTGTAGGGGTGCCGATCGCCGAATCGGCTGCTCAGTTCTACGTCCTCGAGTCGATGAACGACATCGAAGCGACGTTGCGCAGGTTGGCTGCCGCCCTGGCCCTGGCCGCCGGCATCGCTGCAGTGGTCGGTGCAGGGACTGGAGCGCTGGTCAGTCGGCGGATCCTGCAACCACTCCGGGATGTGTCTGTGGTGGCGCAAGCCATCTCAGCGGGCGAGGAAGACTCACGACTGACCGAAAGCGCCGACCCGGACCTCGGACCGCTCGTGTCATCGTTCAACTCCATGGTCGACGAGCTGCATGAACGGGCCCGACGGGAGGCCCGATTCGCCGCCGATGTGAGCCATGATCTTCGAGGTCCTCTGGCCGCCTTCTCGTCGGCGGTCTCGGTGGTGCAACGCCGGCGGGCTTCGCTTCCACTAGAGGCCGGCAGCGCCATCGACATCCTCCAGGAACAGGTCGAACACTTCAACGAGCTTGTTGTGAATTTGTTGGAGATCTCGCGGTTCGAGGCGGGCACCGCCACTCTCAACTTCGAGGAGGTCGATACCGGCGAATTCGTCCAGGCTGTCCTCGATGAGTGCGATGTTCCGATTCCCCTCGTCTGCCCGCCGGGCTTCGTCTCAAGGGTGGTGATCGATAGAAGGCGGCTCCACCAGGTGCTGGTAAACCTGCTGGAGAACGCCCGGCTCTACGCAGGTGGGGTCTCGTCAGTGATCATCGCTCCCGTTGATGACCGGACGGTCTCCATTGCCGTCGAAGACTCGGGCCCGGGTGTTCCACCGGAACTGCGGATGTCGATCTTCACCCGCTATGACCGGGGTCGGGCTGATCGTGATCCGGCCATACCCAAGGGGACGGGACTGGGATTGGCTTTGGCCGCCCAGCACGCGGCACTCCACGGCGGTTCGATCCGCGTCGAGGACAGTCCTTCGGGTGGCGCCCGGTTCGTGATCGAACTGCCCGAGGTG
>JAYUDQ010000525.1:0-4443 GCA_043739745.1 Acidimicrobiia bacterium
CGAGGACCATGCGCACGAGCGTGGCGTCGAGGAACACGGCGACGGCCAGGCCGACACCGAACAGCTTGCCGTTCGGATCGTCGCCGAGCACGAAGGCACCGAACACGCTGATCATGATCAGCGCGGCTGACGTGATGACCCGAGCGGTGTTCGCAAGACCCGTCACGACCGACTTGTGGCTGTCGCCGGTCGCCAGGTACTCCTCACGAATTCGGGACAGGAGGAACACCTCGTAGTCCATCGAGAGCCCGAAGAGGATGGCGAACATGATCAGCGGTGCAAACGGGTTGATCGGCATCGTGTGCTCCATACCGATGAGCTGGTTGGCCCAGCCCCATTGGAACACGGCAACGATCACGCCGTAGGCCGACGCGATCGAGAGGAGGTTCATGACGGCAGCCTTCAGCGGAACGAGGATCGAGCGGAACACGATCATCAGCAGCAGGAACGACATCGCCACGATGGCAGCGATGAAGATCGGCATGCGGCTGGCGATGCGCTCCGTGAGGTCCGTGACCATCGCCTGGCCGGTCAGCATCGCCTTTGCGTGTGTGCCAGACACGGCCGCCGGCAGCACGCCGGAGCGCAGGTGGCGGACAAGCGTGTCGGTGCGACCGTCTTGCGGCGCCGTGATTGGGTTGGCGGTCAGCATCGCGGTGTCACCGGTGGCGTTGAAGACGGGCGCGGTGACCGCGGCAACGCCGCGATCGGCCTGCAGTGCATCGTGGACCCGGTTGACGGCGACCCGATCGGCGTGTGTCGGCACATCGATGACGACCAGGATCGGCCCATTGAATCCGGGGCCGAAGCCGTGAGCGAGCAAGTCGTATCCCTTGCGCTGTGTGGTGTGCGTGGCGGCGTTGCCGTCATCGGGCGTGCCGATGCGCATGCTGAGCGCAGGCGCCGCTATGACGCACAGCGCAACGAGGCTCATCGCCGCGTAGCGCACCGGGTGACTGCCGACGTGGTGGGCCCACCGGCCGGACAACGTGTCGTGCGCCGGCTTGGCGACGTGTGTCTTGCGGTGGACCTGGAGCTTGTCGATCCTCGTTCCGGCCAACCCGAGAAGCCCGGGCAGCAGCGTGATGGCCGCCATCATCGCGACGACCACCACCAACGCGACGGAGACGCCCATCGCCGTGATCGCCGGGAGACCTGCGAGGAACAGCCCGAGGATGGCGATGACCACCGTCGTACCCGCGAAGAGCACGGCCTGGCCCGCGGTGGCGATGGCCGTACCGGCCGAGTCCTCGACGCTCATGCCGTCGTGGAGGTGCTGGCGGTGACGCGTCACGATGAACAGCGCGTAATCGATGCCCACGCCGAGGCCGACCATCATGCAGATGACGAGCGAGAACGCCGGAACGTCCATCACGGCCGACAACAGGCCGACGCTGGAGAAGCCGACGAACAGGCCCGCGAGCGCGGTGAGGATGGGCAGGCCCATGGCGACAACGGAGCCGAACGCGATCAGCAGCACGATGACGGCGACTCCGATGCCGATGAGCTCACTGGCGGGATCTTCCTTCGCGAGCTGCGCAAGCAGACCGGTGAACTCGGTGTGCACGCCGGCGGCGCGGGCCCGGTCGGCCACGGTCGTGGCATCGTCAAGCTGCGCGACGGTGAGCTTGTCCACGGTGTAGGCCACATCGAGATACGCCGTCTGTCCGTCCGCGCTGATGGCGGCGGACTGCGCCGCGAATGGATCGGTGACCCTGGCGACCTCGCGGCTCGTCGACAGCTGCCGACGGGCACGGTCGACCGTTGGCCTGTGGTCGGCGTCGTCGAGTCTTCCCTCAGCGACGTGGAGGACGATGCGTGCCGATTTGCCGGCCTGGCTGGGGAAACGGTTCGACAACGCGTCGGCGGCACGTTGTGACTCGACGCCTGGGACGCGGAAGCTGTCGTTGAACTCTCCGCCGGCCGCGCCCCGTAGGGCAACGATGGCGATGGCGGCCAATAGCCAGAGGCCGATCACCCGGAACGGGTGGCGGGCGCAGCTGCGACCGAGGCGGAACAGAAGTGCGCTCATGGGGTCCTCCGGAGGGTTTGCCCGCCGAGTGCGGGACAACGCCACAATCCGGGCTCCCGCTGACGTGAGGCTGCCCTGCCGCTGAGCTGCTGGCCACACAGAGATCAGCTGCGCCCGATCGATGCCCTTGGGTCAGGAGACGCTGTACGCCACGTCCTCGCCGAGCAGGCCGTGTCGGCCACGCTCGAACGCGGCGGCGAACGCGTCGTCACCGAGGAGCGCGATCGCCGCGCTCCGGGCTCGACCAAGGTCGTCGCGCTGGAACATCGGCACCACCGCGCCGGCGTCACTCCACAGATGGTCGCCATGCCCGAGCAGCTGCGCCGCCCGCTCGCCGCTGCCGCGGTCGGCGGCAGCACAACCCAGCACGCCACAGCACACCGCCGCTGCGATCAGAACGTCTGCGCGCGGATCAACGCGGTTCGACAGTCGTCGAGGACCGCCGGCCCGATAGAGCTCGAGCGCCTCGCTTGCCGCCTTGACGGCGTCACCGTTGCGACCGCCGATCCGGTACACGGCTGCCAGCCCCGTGAGTGAGAGGAAGATCACGGGCGCGCTGTTCAGCCGTCGGGCGAGATCGAGTGCACGTCGGTTCGCGTGCTCGGCACGCGCAAGATCACCCGTCTGGAGCAAGGCCCATCCAAGGCGCGTCAGCAACGCGCCCACAAACCCCCGGAGACCGAGTGCGTCGTTGATCTCGATGGCCGCTTCGAGCCCCGTGACCGCAGCGCGGAAGTCACCGCTGCGCTCGTCGAAGTCGGCCACCATCCCGAGGCACATCGACCGCATCATCGGCCGGTCGATCCGACCGAACCCTTCGGCAGCCTCTCGGTAGTGACGCTCCCCGCCGGCGAGGTCGCCGTCCAGAATCGCCAGCTTGGCCTGCGAGTAGGCGCGGGCGACGGCCGCGAACTGATCGTCCGGAGCGCCGTGGAAGTCGAGGACCTCAAGCCGGCGCCGACGGCCTTCGGCCAGGTCGCCGCGCGTCGCCGCCACTTCCGCGTAGAACGAGTAGGCCAACGCCATCGACGAGAACTCGTTGTGCCTGCGGAAGATCGCCAGCGCGGCTTCGAGGTCGGCGTCGACGCGTCCACCCGCGCCGAGCTGGAACTCGATCAACGCCCGACCGGTCAACGCCAGTGCCACCGTGGTCTCGCTCGCTTCGCCCCGGCAGGCGAAGGCGTCGTCGAGCCAGCGTTTGCCCTCGACCGACGTGCCGGCCAGCCAGTGCGGCCAACTGCTGCCGCCGGCGATCGTCAGCGCCGTCTCGGCATCGTCGTTCGCGACCGCCCATTCGAGCGCGCCCCGAAGGTTGTCCTGCTCCCGATCGATTGCGGCGAGCCACGCGCCTTGCTGCGGCCCGGTGAACGCCGCGGCCGAGCCGGCGCACAATCGGGTGAAGTGCGCAGCCATGGCGTCGCGTATCCGCGCCGATTCGCCCCGTTCGGCGAGGCGTTCGCGGCCGTACTGCGCGAGCGTCTGGAGCTGCCGTACCCGCAGCTCGCCCGCGCTCGGTACGGCGATGACGAGCGACTTGTCCACGAGCGCCTGGATGATGTCTTCGAGGTCGGCCACCGGAAGGTTCTCGTCTGCGCACACCGCCCGCGCCGTGGCGAAGTCGCAGCCACCGGGGAACACCGAGAGCCGCTCGAACACGCGCTGCTCGTCGGCGAACAGCAGCTCGTAGCTCCAATCGACCACGGCCCGGAGCGTCTGCTGACGCGGCAGCGCAGTGCGCGATCCGCCGGTGAGCAAGCGGAATCGGTCCTGCAGGCGAGACAGGATCTGCGGGATCGGGAACGCTCGTGCCCGGGCCGCGGCGAGCTCGATGGCGAGCGGAAGACCGTCGAGACGCGCACAGATCTCGGCGATCGCGACCGCCTCGTCGCCGGGCTCGAACCGCGCACCAGCGGCCTGGGCGCGTGCGGTGAACAGCCGGCCGGCGTCGTCGGCGGCGAGCGGTGGCACCGGCCAGATCGTCTCGCCACCGACGCGCAGACCCTCACGGCTCGTCGCCAGGAGCCGCAGACCCGGGCAGCTGCGCAGGAGATCCTCGGCCACCTCCGCGGCCGTGGCGATCACGTGCTCGCAGTTGTCGAGCACGATCAGCAGTTCGCGCTCGCCGATCATGCTCGCCAGCCGGCTCGGGTCCGGCAGCTCGAGGGCGGAAGCGATCGCGGCGCGCACACCGGCAGGATCGCCGACCGGGGCGAGCTCGACAAGGCATCCGCCCGCGCTCAGCGCTTCGGATCGGGCGCGGGCCACCTCGAGCGCCAGCCGGGTCTTCCCCACACCGCCCGGCCCCACCAGCGTGATGAAGCGGCAGTCGTCGAAAAGCCGAGCGAGGTCGCGCAGCTCGACGTCGCGGCCGATCAGCGGCGTGAGGGAGGCCGGGATCCGCGAGCGATGCT
>JAYUDQ010000526.1:0-1576 GCA_043739745.1 Acidimicrobiia bacterium
GCACTCAGCTCGTCGTGAAAGGAAACCGCCGAACCATGCAGGTGATGCTGATCTGCGTCGTGTCGCTCGTTTCTCTCGCACTGCTCGGCTGGCACAACCACGCCGCGGGTGCTGGAGTGCCGATGGCGCCGGGGCCGGCGCGCCCGGCGTTCGGTCCGATCCCGATGATCGGGCCGATTCCGGCCAACTGCGTCGAGCACACCTCGTTCGACGGTGGGCCGGACTACCCCGGTGACTACCGCTGCGCCGGGCTCGCAATCGACTACCACCTCGCCGGGGTCGCCCGCTCGCCAGCGCCGGTCTGGGCCGGGCAGTGGCTGTTCGTCGACGACCACGACGTGTATCGAACCGGGCTGTGCACCTTCAATCGCGGCATCCACCCGACGACGAATGAGCCATCGGTTCCCATTGCGCAGACCTTCCCAAAGGATCCGTCCGGCGCCAAACGGGCGTATCTGACATGGGCCTACGGCCACACGACCGACGGCCTCACAGCAGCGGGTCTGTGGGCGGTGTTCCACTACTACGCCCAGGATGCCGCCGGCTCGAACAGGTCGGCGAATGCGTCTGCGCCGTTGGTGGCGTCGCTCGATCGCGTCAGTGAGGCGTCTGGCAACCAGGACATCGAGGATCTCTCGATTGCACTCGATGCCGAAGCCGGTCGCTTCTCGGGCGCGTTCGCGGTCGACGTGCAACTGCTCGGCGACGGCCACGGCGCGGTCCGGGTGATGTCAGGAGCGATGTTGCGCGAGGGCGCCAGAGTCATGTTGACGGTGGCCGGAGCTGTGTTCGGCGGCGACGCGAACACCGTGAGCGTCACAACGGACTCGACTGGGATTGCGCTGTTCGAGGTGTCGGGGCCACCGCACGACGTCACCGTCACGGCATCGATCAGCGCGCCGTCTGCCGCGCAGGTCTATCGCGGCCCAGCCGCCGATCGACTCGGCCATCTCCCGCAAACGCTCATCACCGCAGGACCGGCAACGATCATCGTGTCGTCCGCTACTACGACGCTGAATCCGCCCGAGACCACGACCGCCACCACGACGACAGCGGCGCCGTCGATCACGACGCAGGGGCAGACGACGACCAGCACGATCGACGCGACGACCACCACCCCCACCGAGGCGCCCACGACGGCGCCGCAGGCTCCCGCGACCGTCACGACCGCGACCGAAGCACCGACCACCACGTTCGTCGACGCGACGACAACGATGGAGATTCCTACCGTCCCGTCGTCGGCGCCGATCGCCGTCGAGTCGTCGCTGCCCAAGACTGGTTCGTCGAACGGACCCGCCTTTCTCGCTACGGCCCTGCTTGTCGCCGGCGTCGGCGTAGTCGGCGCAGTTCGGCGGCGCCGCATCTGCGCAGCGGGCGACGACGAATGGCCGGGACTCAGATGAGCGGGCTCGGTTACGCTGGTAAGGGTGACTCCCGCCGACGCCCTCGAACGAGTGGTGCACTGCCTCGACCGTGCCCATGAGACCGGGTTCAAGACCAAGGCGTTCGTGCGTGCGCTCGACGTCGTGCGGGCGACGCCGGCCGACGAGATCACCGAGCGGGCGAACAAGAGCAC
>JAYUDQ010000527.1:0-1575 GCA_043739745.1 Acidimicrobiia bacterium
ATCGCGCCTGCGCCGGCCATCGGCGATGCCGTGAACTTGGCGAAGTCTGTCGTCACGAGGAGGTGCTGCGCGATGTTCGTACCGTCGAAGGCCGTATAGGTCCCGTAGTAGATGACCTTCCCGTCATCGTCGGTGAAGCGAACGAATCTGGCGTCCTCCATGCCGTCGCGCTCGGCCGGGGCCTGCGGCCAGAGGACCCGCTCGGAGATGCTCGTATCGGCTGGGAACTCGAGCCGGTATGACGACTCCGCGAGGTCGCGAAGGTTGGCGATCGTTGCTGCTGTCTCGCGTCGGGTCGCGACCTCGGAGGCAAGCTCCTCAATGCGCGACTGAAGTGCCGACGAGTCGAAGCGTGCAGGAAGCGGGTCGAGAACGAACGCCGCGTTCTCTTGGTCGTCACGCAGCGCACCGAGCTTCGCGTGGAACACGCCACGGTGATGCATGCCCGGCGTCGAAGCGGCCGTCTCGGCGTACGGGCCGGGAGCATCGAGCGTCACCACGCCCGTCGATGTGACGCTGCCGGTTCGGAACCCGATGGACGACCGGTGTCCCTCGCCGATGCCACGGACGCTCATGACGAACGCCGCATCGCCGCTGCCGTCCTGCTGGGGGTGCAGAACAGCCGAGGGGTTGCAGATCGCTGCGCCTTCGATTGTGTATTCGTGTGTGAAGCACGCGCCGATCAGGAACTGGCGCGCCGTGGACAAATCGATCGCCGAGTCGATGCGCGATGTCACCACTGCAGCGTGCTCGCTGAACACGCGGTGCAGATCGCGGTGCCGGTGCGAGAAGCGGGCCTCCACATCCTTCATGGCCGCCTCGACCTCGGTCTGTTCGAGCTGGAGGATGCGTTCGATGACCGGCGTGGCCCGAGAATCGCCGGCTCCGACGTCCTCGCGTCCGGGCACGAACAACCTTGCGATCACCCGGTGGTGGTCGGGCTGCAGGTCGATGCCCGTCTCCGTGACCAACCCGAGCGCCGTAGGGGTATTCGTCATGCAGGCGCCAGGGCACGGGCGCGCTGCATGGTCGAGATGAACGCAAGGGTGGACTCGGCGCCCTGGTTCAGGTTGACCCGTTCCTCGTGGAGGCCGTCGAAGCCGCCACCCGAGACGTCGTCGTACATTGGAAGTCCGGTGTCGTTGTTCCCGGCGAACCAGTCCGCCGCCAGCGCCACGCCGCGCAGCCAACGGCCGTCACCCGTGACTTCATAGGCGCGTGTACAAGCATCCGCCATCGCCGCCACCTCGATCGGCTGCTGGTCGAACTGCGGACCTTCGACGCCCGGCCCACGGCCACCGACGCCGACGACGGAGAGGTGACCGTCACGGGTCTCGATCTCGAGCAGCCAGGCCAGCATCGCCAGCCCCCGAGCGGTATCACGAGGTCGATCGAGCGCTGCGCCACACGCGATGACCGATTCTGCAAGCGCAGCGTTGGCGTAGGTGAGCCGAGCTTCAGGCCACGGCCAGGCGGCCGACAGCGGCGGTCCGACGAGCACAAGCGTGTCGTTCAAGAGCGACCGAGCGGCGATGTGCTGCGGGTCGGCGCGCAACACATCGGCCGCGCCGAGCG